>JBBRUU010000014.1:0-30953 GCA_038247515.1 Sphingomonadales bacterium | reverse complement strand
GCCGTTGTAGTCGGTCGCGCCCATTTCGGCGAGGTACTGGAAGTAGTCGTCGGGCGCATTCTCCGAGCCGTTGAACATCAGGTGCTCAAAGAGGTGCGCGAAGCCCGTTTGGCCCTTGGGCTCGTCCTTGGAGCCGACATTGTACCACACCGCGACGCCGACAATCGGCGCCTTGCGGTCTTCGTGGACGATGACGGTGAGGCCGTTGTCGAGCTTGAACTCCTCGTAAGGGATCTTCACCTGCTCGACCAGCGAAGGCAGGTCAGCGGTTGCTTGCGGGCCTGCAGGCGCTGCGGCAGGCTTGGTCTCGGCAAACGCGGGATTGGCAGTCGCGGCGAGCGCGAGGGCGAGCGCCGAAAGGCTGGCGGCAGCAAAACGGTTGGTCATGAACGAAGGCTCCGGTGGTGCAATCTGAGGAAAGTCGTGCGCCAGTCAGCGCGCATTGGTGACGGTTGCGGTGCTGCTGGCGTTCGCCAGTAGGTCATCGCGCCAAAAGTGGACCGGCTTCAGCCTGTGTTCGACGAACAGCCGCATCTGGTCGGTGTAATGCGCACTCCGGGGCCGCGTGGTGGCCGCGCCGAAGGGCTGGACCGAACGCGAGGCGACCTTTTTGCCCGGCGCCCACTCGATCCACATGATGAAGCTGTCGCCGTGCTTCATGCTGAGCCGCCCGTCGTCGTCGACGTCCCAGGTGGTCGAGGCGCGCAGCGTGTCCGAGCCGCCGTCGAGCGGCAGGTCGACGGCGCCTTGGCGCAGCCGCAGCAGGTCGCTCATCGGCGGGTCGAGCCGGCCGAAATGTTTCGTCAGGTGGTCGGCGGCGGCTTGGAGCTTCTGGGCCACGTCGGGGAAGGGCTTGTTGTTGTAATCGGCCGACATGAAGTCGCGGACCATCAGCAGCGCCAGCGCGTCGGCGCGGCCCTTGTTGTCGGCAGTGAAGTCCCACGACAGCAGCAGGTCGCGTGCCCGAGCGAGTTCGCCGTCCACTTTTATCGCGCCGAGCGTATCGAACAGCCGTGCGACATAGCCTTCGCGCTCATAACCGGTGTCGTACTTGATCCGCGCCAGCGCGGCGCGGTCGAGCACGCCCGACTCGGACAGCAGCTTGTAGGCGCGGCGCGAGCGGTTGGTCTGCTTGAGCTCGATCCCCATCACTGGTGAGAAGCTGGCAGGATCAAGGTCGCTCCCCGCGCCGGCGGCAGCGAAGGGCGTGTTGTTCGAGTTGTAGACCCAGCCCGAAGCCGGGTTCACGATTTTGGGCAGCGCGGCATAGTCGACCGCGCCCTGCCATATCAGGTCGGAGCGGTTCCCCGGCAGCACCGAGCGCCAGTCCGCCTTGACGCCTTGCGGCCGGTTGGGGATCGCGGCGTTGTAGACATAGGCGATGGTGCCCGCCTCGTCGGCATAGATGAAGTTGGTCGAGGGAATCGCAAGCCGCGCGACTTGCGCTTGCCACTCGGCGAAGGTGTTGGCCTTGTTGATGCGGTAATAGGCGTCGAGCTGGCTAAGCTGGCCGATCCCGCCATAGCGGATGGCAAAGGCACCCTTGACGTTGCGGATCACCGGGCCGTGGACCGAGCGCAGCACTTCGCGGCGGATCGGCAGGACCACCGGGCCGACCTTAACGGGGAGCGTCACCCACTGGCTTTCGAGCGGGAGCCACTTGCCGTCGAGCTTGTAGCGCGTGCCGGTGTCGTCGAGATCCAGCTTGTAGACATCGACCATGTCGGGCGTGTTGACGGTGTTGGTCCAACCCAGATGCTCGTTGTGCCCGAGGAAGGGGAAGGGCGAGCCGGGGAAGTTTGCGCCTGCAAAGTGCCAGCCTTCGCCGCTCTCGACGACGAGTTCGTACCACGCAACGCCGCCGCGCAGTGGCTGGTGCGAGTTGGAGATGAGGGTCGTGGTCCCGCCGCCCTTTTGCGGGGCAACGGCGAAGGCGTTGGAGCCGAGGTGCTCCCCGTCCTCGCCAATTGGCAGCACGCGGGACGGCGCGCGCGCCTGCTTGGGTGCTTGGGGCGCAGCCTCGATGGGCGCGGCGCCGGGCAAGGCTGCACGCGGGAAGCCGGGAATGTCGGGCCCATGCTCGCGGCGCAGTTCCTCGCCTGCAACCAGCGGGCCGATGACGCTGTCGAGCCCGAAGAAGAACGGCTGGCGCAGCGCAAAGCCCGCAGCGACGTCCATGCCGTTCACCGGGAAGAGATTGGCAAGCTTCAGCTCGCCGGGGTGGTCCTCGGCATATTGGTTGAGGCCTGCCGCATAGGCCTCGAACAGTGCGCGGGTGTCGGCGGGGAGCTTAGGATATTCCCGCTCCGCCGTGCCGCGCGCGTCGATCAGGTGATAAACATAGTCGACCTTGGCTCCGTCCCGCCCCGCGATCGCGCCGTAGCGGCCCCGCGACATGGCGACGACGTCCTGTAGAGTGAAGAAATCGTCCTGCGCATGAGCGATAGCGACGCCGTAAGCGGTGTCGGCATCAGTCGAGCCATAGATATGGGGCACGCCCCATTCGTCGCGGACAACCTCGGCCGTGTAGATGCGAGTTTCAGTGGTAGCGGCGGGTCCGGCGAAGAACGGCTCCCAAGTGGCGAGGACCACCACCGCAAGCACGAGCACCCCCAGTAACGCAACTGCGCCGCGCTTTACCCAGATCATCGCCGATTTCTCTCCCAAATCGCCTGCGCGGTTCATCGCTTGGCGGCAAGGCAAGGTCAAGGCCGCCGATGCCTATTGCCATGCGCCGCGAGCCAACCCACCTATCCGACTAATACACCTGCGAGCGCGTTTTTATGGCGTGGGGGCTTGTGTTGCCAATGTGCAACACTACCTTGATAAGGTAAGTTTGGAGGGGTTAAATCAGATGAATCTCGAGAAGTTCACCGACCGGGCGAAGGGCTTCCTGCAATCTGCGCAGACCGTCGCGATCCGCATGAACCATCAGCGCATCACGCCCCTGCACATCGCCAAGGCGCTGCTCGAGGACAGCGAGGGCATGGCCGCCGGGTTGATCCAGCGCGCTGGCGGCCAGGCACCGCTTGCGGCGACCGCGGTCGATGCGGGCCTTTCAAAGATCGCGGCGGTGACCGGTGGCGGCGCGCAGTCGACCCCTGGCCTCGACAATGACGCGGTGCGCCTGCTCGATTCCGCTGAACAGCTCGCCGACAAGGCTGGGGATAGCTACGTCACGGTAGAGCGCCTCTTGACCGCGCTTGCCCTATCTCAGACCCCCGCTGGCGAGGCGCTAAAGGCCGCTGGCGTGACCCCGCATAGCCTCAACACCGCGATCGAGCAGCTACGCGGCGGCAAGCGCGCCGACAGCGCCAGCGCCGAGAATACCTACGATGCGATGGAGAAGTTCGCCCGCGACCTCACCCAGGCGGCGCGCGACGGCAAGCTCGATCCGGTGATCGGCCGCGACGAGGAGATTCGTCGCACGGTCCAGATCCTTGCCCGGCGCACCAAGAACAACCCCGCCCTCATCGGCGAGCCCGGCACCGGCAAGACCGCGATCGCCGAAGGCCTCGCCCTGCGCATTGCCAACGGCGACGTGCCGGACAGCCTCAAGGGCCGCACGCTCATGTCGCTCGACATGGGCGCGCTGATCGCGGGCGCTAAGTATCGCGGCGAGTTCGAGGAGCGGCTCAAATCCGTGCTCGACGAGGTCAAGAATGCGGACGGCCAAATCATCTTGTTCATCGACGAGATGCACACCCTGATCGGGGCGGGCGCTTCGGAAGGCTCGATGGACGCCTCGAACCTGTTGAAACCCGCCCTGTCGCGCGGCGAGCTCCACTGCATCGGCGCCACGACGCTCGACGAATACCAGAAGTACGTCGAGAAGGACCCTGCACTCCAGCGGCGGTTCCAGCCGGTGTTCATCGCCGAGCCGAGCGTCGAAGACACGATCTCGATCCTGCGCGGCATCAAGGACAAGTACGAACTGCACCACGGTGTGCGGATCACCGACGCCGCAATCGTCGCGGCGGCGAAGCTGTCCTACCGCTACATCCAGAACCGTTTCCTCCCCGACAAGGCGATCGACCTGATGGACGAGGCGGCGAGCCGCATCCGCATGGAGATGGAGAGCAAGCCCGAGGAGATCGAGGGGCTCGACCGGCGGATCATCCAGCTCAAGATCGAGGAAAGCGCGCTCGGCAAGGAGACTGACCAGAACTCGAAGGATCGCCTCCTTGCCTTGCGCGAGGAACTGGCGAACCTCGAGCAGCGGTCGGCCGAACTCACCACCCGCTGGCACAACGAGCGCGACAAGATCGAGGCCGAGGGCAAGATCAAAGGGCAGATCGACGCAGCCAAGCTCGAGCTCGAACAGGCGCAGCGCGAGGGCTATCTCGCCCGCGCGGGCGAGCTGTCCTACGGGCGCATTCCGGAGCTCGAAAAGCAGCTGGCCGAAGCCCAGAGCCAGAGCGCCAACGCGCTGCTGCGCGAGGAGGTGACCGAGGAGGACATCGCCGGCGTCGTCAGCCGCTGGACGGGCGTGCCGGTCGACAAGATGATGGCAGGCGAGCGCGAGAAGCTGCTGGCGATGGAATCTATCCTCGGCAAGCGCGTCATTGGCCAGAGCCAGGCGATCGAGGCAGTCTCCAAGGCCGTCCGCCGCGCCCGTGCAGGGCTTCAGGACCCGGGCCGTCCGCTCGGCTCCTTCCTGTTCCTCGGTCCCACGGGCGTTGGCAAGACCGAGCTCACCAAGGCGCTCGCGGGCTTCCTGTTCGACGACGACAGCGCAATGGTGCGCATCGACATGAGCGAGTTCATGGAGAAGCACGCCGTCTCCCGCCTGATCGGCGCGCCTCCGGGCTATGTCGGTTACGAGGAGGGCGGTGTCCTTACCGAGGCGGTGCGGCGGCGGCCCTATCAGGTGGTGCTGTTTGACGAAGTCGAGAAGGCACATGTGGACGTCTTCAACGTGTTGCTTCAGGTGCTCGACGACGGCCGCCTGACCGACGGGCAGGGCCGTGTAGTGGATTTCAGTAACACTCTGATTATCCTCACCTCCAACCTCGGCAGCCAATATCTCGCTAACCTGCCCGATGGGGCCGACGTCTCCAATGTCGAGAAAGACGTGATGGACGTGGTGCGCGGGCATTTCCGGCCCGAGTTCCTCAACCGGCTCGACGAGATCATTCTGTTCCACCGCCTCGGGCACGAGCACATGGCGCCGATTGTCGAGATCCAGGTGGGCCGCGTGCAGAAGCTGCTGGCCGACCGCAAGATCAAGCTTGAACTCACCGATGCGGCGCTGCGATGGCTCGGGAGGGTGGGCTATGATCCGGTCTACGGCGCACGGCCGCTGAAACGGGCGGTGCAGCGCTACGTACAGGACCCGCTCGCCGAGATGCTGCTTGAGGGCCGGTTGCCGGACGGCAGCACACTCAAGGTGGACGAGGGCGACGGCAAGCTGCGGATGGATCTGGCCTAAGCGTTGCTCCCATCGGAGGCCCTAAACAGAAAGGCCCCGGCTTGCGCCGGGGCCTTTTGTTTTTCGGCTGTCGACGTGGGGGTCGATCAGAACGAGAAGGTGGTGTTCACGAAGAAGGTGCGCCCCACGAAATCGAACAGCGACGACAGCGGCGCATTACCGATGGTCGTCACCGCGGCCGAAATCTCGGGCGGTTCGGTATTGAAGATGTTGCGCACCCCGGCGGTGAGCTGCATCCGATCATCGACGTTGAACTGAACCGATGCGTTGTGGAGGAAGTAGGCAGGCACCTCGAGAATGAAGCTATCCCGCAGATATTGCGCGGTGGCTGCATCGACCGAACCGTCGAGACGGCTGGTGGCGAAGTAGTCGTAGGTGCCCGAGCTTGCATCGAGGAAGGTGAAGCCGTAGCGCAGGGTCACGTCGTCACGCCGGTAGGTCGCATCGAATGAGCCGACGAAATCCGGGGTGTCGTAGATACTGTTGCGGTCGAGCAGCATTCAGGGAACAGCCGGTCCGACTGGTCGGTGTACTTCACCGCATTGGCGTTGAGGAGCAGCCGTCCGGCGAACAGGTCGAGCCCAAGCCTCGCGTTGAACTCGTAGCCCTTGACCACGTTGTCCGTCAGGTTGACGAACCCGCTGGTCACCTCAAGGATGGTGTTCGCATCGCGGTTGACGAAGGAGCAGAAGCTCTGCGTCGGATCGAAGTCCTCGGCCCCTTAGCAGCGGGCGAGGATGTCCCCCCTCCTGGGCTGGAGACCCCGTTGCTCACCTTGATATGGAAGTAGTCGGCCGACAGGGAGAGTGAAAGGCCGTCGCCCAGACGTGGCTGTAACACCGCTCCTACCGTCCAGTTCGCCGAGGTTTCGGCTTCAAGCCCGGTCTCGGCCCCGCCGCGCTGGAAAACGGTAATGCCGTTGGTTTGCACGAAGCTCGCCACGTCAATTCCCACCGCCGCGCAGTTGGCTGAGGTGCGCTGCTGGTTCGGCGTGTAGGTGGTCGGGTCAGCCGGGAACTGGTCGGAACCGCACGGGTCGTTGCCGCCACCGATGAAGCCGGTGGTCGCGCCGAGGTATTGCTCCGCCAGCGCCGGGGCGCGGAAGGAGGTGCCGTAGCTGCCGCGAATGCCGATGCCCGGGAAGAATTCCCACTTACCAGCGATCTTGTAAGTGATGTCGCTGCCGTAGGAGGCGTAGTCGGTGTAGCGGCCCGATCCGTTCAGAACGAGATTCTCGAAGAATGGACGATCCCTGACGATCGGCACGAGGACTTCCGCGAAGGCTTCCTTCACGTTGTCCTTGCCGCGCGCCGGAACACCTGCGGTAAAGCCGAGGAGATTGCCAGCGATGGCATTGGCATCGGGGGTGTCGTCGATCTTCTGTGCGCGATACTCCGCTCCGACGACCACCTGCACGGCGCCTCCGGGCAGCTTAAACAGATCGCCGTCGATCGTGCCGCTGACGATCGTTTCGCGGAACTTGGTCGTTCCGATGGTGGTCTGCAGGATGTAGTCCCGGTAGGCCTGCGGCAGGTCGCCGCCGATGGTGCCGGCGTTGAGCGCCGGCGCCGCGACGCAGTTGGCGAAGGTCGTCTGGTTGGCGCAACTGAAGCTCCCGTCGGGGTTCCGCACCGCCAGCAGCGAGTTGGCGACGCGGTCGATCAGGAAAGATTCCTGCGTGTAGCGACCATCGGTCCACGAACGTGAGCCGGAGAGGTCTTAGCGCCAGTTGGAGCCGAAGAACTCCCCGCGAATTCCGCCGACAGCCCGCACGTAGTCAACCTGCTGCTCGGAATCGGTAAGGCCGAAACCGATGAAGGCACGCGCCGCGACCGTCTGGCCGCTCGAAGTCTCGTTGGGGTTGGCAAACCCGCCGTTGCGGAAGATCTCCGGCACCAGCGGGCTGCCCGTCAGGTAGTTGTCGCACCGGGAAGCGCGTGAAGTTCACATCATTGAGTTGGACCGCGTCGCGTTTGCGCCACTCCACCGAGCCGATGGTATCGAGCCGGTCGTTACCGAAGCCGAATGAGGCCGCCAGCCGCCGGTCGATCCCTGCACCGATCTCGGGCACGTTTACCTGCGCTTGAAGCGTCAGGCCGCGCAGCTTGGTGTCGGTAATGATGTTGACCACGCCCGCGATGGCATCGGACCCATAGACAGACGAGGCGCCGGCTTTGAGGATTTCGATGCTGCTGACGATCGACGAGGGCAGGACGTTAAGGTCGGCGGCCAGAACCGACCCGCGGGTGGCCGACGGCGCGAGGCGGCGGCCGTTAAGCAGGATCAGGGTGCGCGCCGGGCCGAGGTTGCGCAGGCTCAGCGTGTTGGCGCCGGTGCCGCCGTCGGTTACGAAGCCGCCGAACGTGTTGTTGATCTGCGCCGCGCTCTGGGTGACTTCGCTGCTTTGCAGAGCATCGACCGAGCCGTTGAAGCCCGAAAGGGTGATTTCTTCCTTGGTGATGACCGTGACGGGCTCAACCGACGAATAGGTGTCGCGGCGCAGGCGCGAACCGGTCACCGTGATGGTGTTGTCGGTCTGGCCGTCGGATTCGGCGACCGCTTCCGGGACAGGCGTTACGGTTGCCTCGGTTTCGTCGGTGGGCGGCGTTTGCGGTTGGGTCTGCGCTATCGCGGGAACGGCGAGGGCGAGGGCAGCAAGGCCCACGCCCGCACGCAGCATGGGCCAGCACGGGGCAGGGGGGAAGAATCGCATGGAGCGATAACCTCTCTTCTCGTTTTTGATCGCACCGCACCAACTGCGCCGGGGAACGGAAGCAGAGTGTGCGGAAAGCCGGCGGTGATGCCGGGCGAGAAGGTTTCCGCAGGCTTGCGAACGGCGGTCACGCTTCGCCGTGCTCGGTTCGTGGCGGTCGCAAGCTGCGTTGCAGGTTCGAAAAAAATTCGGGCACTTATCGCAAGGATTGCACGATTTATCGATGCGACCAAACAAACGTGCATTTCGCTAATTTAGGCTGCGGATCAGGGTTTGCCGAAGGTCGGGATACCGATCAGACAACAAAAAAGGCCCCGGCGATTGCCGGAGCCTTTTCTTGCTATCAGATTTGGTTTGTTTCAGAAGGCTTTAGAGACGCTTACATTGAAGCGACGCCCAAGGTTGTCATTGATTGAACCGGGAATGATAAAGCCGAAGTAGCCTTGGCCGATCCGATCCAACAGGTTGGTTACGGAAACGTTAAAGCGGAAGTTACCTTCAGAGGCGAAGAAGATGTTCGCATTAACGGTCACGAAGTCGTTGTATTGGTCGAACTCGCGCGTGTCATTCGGGCTACCCCCGCGGTCAAAGCGCGAGAGCAGCTGCTCACCTGTGTAGTTGACGTAGGTGCCGAAGCCCCACTCCTTATCCGAATACACGAAGCGAGCCTGACCCGAGAACTCCGGATCGCCTACAACCCCGTCCGAGCGCTGCGGCGCGACACCAGTGATGTCGTTGACTCGCTCCTTGACGTAAAGCATGTCGCCACCGATCCGGATCGAACCCGCGATCCCGATTCCCGAGAGCTCAGTCACGTAATCTAGAGCACCGGTGATGCCCTTGAAGCGCACCGCTTGGCCGTTCACAAAGCCCGTACGAACCCTCGGGTTTGTGGGGTCGTTCGGGATCTGCCCGTTAGGCCCGAAGCCAAGCGCGTTACAGAACGAATTGCCATTAACCGGGTTGTTAAGGTCGAAGGACGGGTTGTCAAAGCAACCAGACGAAAGCTGTCCGGAGGTGAGGTTCGCAATCGGGCCGGAGATCCTGATGTCGACATAGTCAGCGGTGATCGTCAGTCCAGGCACAAATCGTGGGGTGATGACCGTGCCGAAGGTGTAACTGTCCGCCTTTTCGTTCTCGAGGTTCGGGTTGCCGCCGCTCAGACCTGCAACGGAGGCTTGGGCTGCGAGCAGCGTGAAGGTGGCGGGATCGTTATTGGTGGCCTGAAGGAAGGCGAGACAGTTCCGACTGCGGATGTCCGCAGCCGGACCGGCACTGCGCGCCTGGAGCGTGCAAAGGTCGGTCGGACTCTGGAAGGTCGGACTCTGCGGCAGGAACAGTTCTGTGATCGCCGGGGCGCGGAACGACCGGGTGAAATTCCCGCGGAACGAAATGTCCGGGATGATCGCGATACGGCCACCGGCAGCCCACGAGGTGAACCCACCATTCACGGTGTTGTCCACGTAACGGATCCGACCGAACAGTTCAGCAGCGTGAACCAGCGGCACGTCGTTTTCAGGCGACACGAGCGGAACGAGCACTTCGCCGAACACTTCGTCAACATTGTAACGGCCACCTGTGGGAGAAATAGCCGCCCCGCGTCCGCCGCCATTCTGCGTGAAGGTTGACGGCATGAAGTTCGCCCTTTCGTCACGGTGTTCGAAGCCGATGTTAAAGCCAACCGCGCCGGCCCAAAGGTCAAACAGATCTCCACCGACGTTGCCGTTGATAACGAACTGCCGAACGTTCGCAGCTTCGATGGTGTCCTCGCGAATGTAGTTGAGCGCGCCTTGGCTTGCTTGCCTGAAGCCAAACAGGTTCAACGGCACACACCTGGAATCAGCAATTGGCTGAATGGGCTGCGCGGGAGCGACCCCCCCGCCCACAGGGGTGGTAGTGCACACCGGTCCGTTCGGACCCTGCGTGAAGCTGACGGCGTTGATGAAGCGCTGTTGGTTGATACTCTGCTGGAAGTTCAGAATATCATTGGTGCCGTAGTTGAATGTGACTTCGTAGTTCAACGGCCGGCCCGCCGCTTCGAAATCACCGCGAACGCCGATTACGCCGCGCTTCAGCTCGGTTTCGGAACGCGAACCGTTATCGAACAGATCTTCGTTCGAACGCGAGACGTTAAACCGCGTCGCTCCAAGTCCGAGCAGTGTCGCGCGCGTCGCCGCGGAGAGGAACGGCACCGTCGCGGTGTCATAGGTGAGACCGCCACTCACGCCCGGATCGAACACGAAGGTGTTGAACGAGGGGTTGTTGCCTTGTTCGAACGAGGAAGCCTTATAGTACAGGCCTTCGAAGAAGACTTCGATGCCCGGAGTGACCTCGTAAGCGCCGAAGCCGTTCACCGTGAAACGCTTGAGATCCGCCGTGATATTCGTCTGATCGGTGGTGTCAAAGGTGTTGCCGCCGGACTGGAAGAAGCCGGTTAGCTGCGTGCCTGGTGCAACGGGGGTCAGGTTCCCGCCGTCACCAAACTGAAACCCAGTAGCCGCGCCGGCGCTTGTCCGCACCACGCCGCTTTGCGACAAGAACGGCGACCGTAGGTCACGGAACAGGATACGCGCCGGAATTCCATCGGTGGTGCTGGTGTTGCAGCCAATGTTTGGATTGATTCGGCCATCGTTGATCGGAGTGGCGAGGCCCGCCGTGGTGCAATTGTTGAGGGACCCGAGGTTGTTGCGGGTGTGCTGCCGGTCAACGCCACGCAGGCCTTCGGCAACATCGTAGGCGACCGAAAGCGTAATGTTGCCGCGGCCTTCATCAAAGTTCTTTCCGAAGATCCCGCCAACGTTGTAGTTGAAGGAATCGCCACGCTCGGTGAGACCGGTCGTGCCGGTGACGGACAGACCGTCATAGCGGGTCTTGAGGATGAGGTTCACGGTGCCCGCGATCGCATCCGAGCCGTAGACGGGCGCGCCGCCAACCGATACATTGTCGATGCGTTGGATTAACTGCGCCGGGATAATGTTAAGGTCGACCTGCACGCCAGCGCCACCGGGGCCGAACAGCGAGGGCAAGTTCGACGAGACCACGCGGCGGCCGTTGACCAGCGTCAGCGTGCGGTTCGAACCGAGGCCAAAGGTGTTGATGAAATTTACGCCGTTACCGAATGCCGACTGGTCACCGCGCTGCGTGACGCTCCCACGGAACTGCGGAAGCTCGTTAAGCGCGTCGCCAATGTTGGTCAGGTTACGATCTGCGAAATACTCCGACGAGATCGACGAAGTCGGCTCAAGGCCGACTAGCTCTGGGCGACGGATGCGCGAACCGGTGACGGTGATGGCCTCAGTCGTTTCACTCGTATCGGCGGCAGCTTCAACGCTGTCCTGGTCGGTCGAGCCTTCCACAACCTGTGCAAAAGCAGGAGTCGCAAGTGCAAGGGCAGCAAGCCCGACGCCGGAACGCAGGCAAATACGGCGGCCCGAAACCGTCAAGATGTTCATGTAATCAGTCCCCTGAGTAGATGGATTGAGCAACAATCTGTCATTGCTGCGCGACATTTGCCGTTCATCCTATTTTTATGCCAGCGCCAAGAGTCAAAACCGTCACAGAAGAGTCCCGGTTGTTGCGCGAACGCAACAATGCGCCGGGGGACACTTGGGCAAAGCGCCTGCTTCAAGACGCGCGGCGTGGTTGTGCGACCTCGCTTGGACGCAGCGGCAGCGATGCGCCGCTGCTGCGGTGCGCGGGGCGAAGTCTGAGGGCGGGTCGGGTGGGGCGGTTTGGCCTTTAGACGGTTCGCCTCGCCCTCCTCGGTGGTGAAGCGCCAAGTGACCGGGCTGGTGAGGCCGCCGCTGGCTATCGTCGTCTCGAACAGCCCCGGGTCTTGCGCCTCGTCATCGGGCGTGGTGCTGCCGAGCATCAGCAGCTTGGTCTTGCGCATCTGCTCGCGGCCAATCAGCCGCACGTCGCCTGAATCGACTGCGCCGAGCACCGCGCCGACCTTATTGTCGTAGCAGGCGACCTGCTCGCCCGTTGCGGCAATCGCGCGGTGGGAGCGCAGGCCCGCTCGGTCACGCATGCGTGATAATCTGCCGCATAGCCAAAGCGGCTTTCCGGTGCTGAGTGAAGGCGCGGTTATCACGATCAGCCGCTCTGGTTGCTGCTGGCGTTTCTGCGCGCTTGATTTGCGTGGAGGCCTTCAATAGTCGGAACTGAGTAAAGGGCAGGTGGCGAAGTGCAACCTATCAGGCCGCGCCTATCGCCGGCAGCCCTTGCAGGTTTCGAGGAGAGAATGATGACCACAGCGTATATTGTCGAAGCCGTCCGTACCGCCGGCGGCCGCCGCGGCGGGCGTCTTGCCGGGGTTCACCCTGTCGATCTGCTGGCCAAATCGCTCGATGCGATCGTCGAGCGCAGCGGGATCGATCCTGCGGCGATCGACGACGTGATCACCGGCTGCGTCAGTCAGGCGGGCGAGCAGGCAATGCAGGTCGGCCGCATGGGCGTGCTCGCTTCGAAGCTGCTCCCCCAATCGACCCCGGCTGTCACCATCGATCGCCAGTGCGGGTCTTCGCAGCAGGCAATTCAGTTCGCCGCCCAGGCCGTGATGAGCGGCACGCAGGACGTTGTGATCGCCAGCGGCGTCGAGAGCATGACCCGCGTCCCGATGGGCTCCAACGTGACGCTGCACAGGAAGGAAGGCCTCTACAGCAAGGCGGCCGGGATCGACGAGAAGTTCCCCGGCATCAACTTCAGCCAGTTCATGGGCGCCGAGATGATCGTCAGGAAGCACGGCTTCACCAAGGATGACCTCGACCGCTTTGCGTATGAAAGCCATCAGAAGGCGATCGCCGCCACCAAGGCGGGCGCGTTCGAGCGCGAGATGGTCGTCATCGCAATCGAGACGCCGGAAGGCACCCAGTTCCACACCGTCGATGAAGGCATCCGCTTTGACGCAACGCTGGAAGGTATCGCCGGCGTCAAGCTGATCTCGCCTGACGGCGCGCTGACCGCGGCCTCGGCGAGCCAGATCTGCGACGGCTCCTCGGCGGTGCTGGTGGTCAGCGAGGCGGCGCTTAAGGCCCACGGCCTCACCCCGCTGGCGCGCATCCACAACCTCACCGTCACCGCGGGCGATCCGGTGATTATGCTGGAAGAACCGCTATTTGCGACCGACAAGGCGTTGCAGCGTGCTGGCCTCAGCATCGATGACATCGACCTTTACGAAGTGAACGAAGCCTTCGCTTCGGTGCCACTTGCGTGGCTCAAGCACACCGGCGCGGACCCGGCGAAGCTCAACGTCAACGGCGGGGCGATCGCATTGGGCCACCCGCTCGGCGCGAGCGGCACCAAGCTGATGGCGACCCTGGTCCACGGCTTGCGCGCCCAAGGCAAGAAGTACGGCCTCCAGACGATGTGCGAAGGCGGCGGAGTCGCTAACGTCACGATCATCGAGGCGCTCTAATCCCCCCTATCTGAGAGGAATAACAATGGAAGTTTCTGCCAATACCCCCGCTGTCGTCACCGGCGGTGCCTCGGGCCTCGGCGCTGCCACCGCGCGTGCGCTGGCCGCCAAGGGCGCCAAGGTCGCGATCTTCGACATGAACGAGGAGAAGGGCGAGGCGCTCGCCGCGGAAATCGGCGGGGTGTTCTGCAAGGTCAACGTGACCAGCGATGAGGACGTCGACGCAGGTTTTGCCAAGGCCCGCGCGGCCCACGGACAGGAGCGCATTCTCGTCAACTGCGCCGGGATCGGCAACGCGATCAAGACCGCCAGCCGCTCGAAGGAAGACGGCTCGATCAAGCACTTCCCGGTCAGCGCCTTCGATTTTGTCATTCAAGTCAACCTGATAGGCACCTTCCGCTGCATCGCCAAGTCGGCGGCCGGGATGCTGACCCTCGACCCGATCGACGAGTTCGGCGAGCGCGGGACGATCGTCAACACCGCGAGCGTAGCGGGCGAGGATGGCCAGATCGGCCAGGCCGCTTACGCCGCGTCAAAGGCGGGCGTCATCGGCATGACGCTCCCCATCGCGCGTGACCTGATGGGCGAGGGGATCCGCGTCAACACCATCCTGCCGGGCATTTTCGACACCCCGCTGCTCGCCGCCGCGCCGCAGAATGTGCGCGATGCGCTGGCCGCTTCGGTGCCGTTCCCCAAGCGCCTTGGGATGCCGGTGGAATATGCGAAACTCGCCATGACCATGATCGAGACCGGCTATTTCAATGGTGAAGATGTGCGGCTCGACGGCGCGATCCGGATGGCTCCTCGCTGATTGCGACCGGGGCACTGTTTCACGTGAAACAGTGCCCCGGCACGCGTTTAAACGGGGTCTAGAGGGGGTCTAGAGGGGGTCTAACCGGGGTCTAGTCCGCGCTGGAAGGTGTCTGGACGCGGCAAACGCTCCCCTGCTTTTGGCCTTAGAGCGTCTCGAACAGGTCGCAAAGCGGCCGCAGTTCCGCAATCCCGGTGCAATCGGCCCACCGCAAAGGGTGGACGAGATCCTCGCAACCGGCCGGGTAGTAGTGGAAGAAAAGCAGATTACAGAACTGCCCGGAGCTCTTTGGCTCGCGGTAGTGCCACTGTGACGAGCCATTGAAGACCAGCGCGTTGCCGGGGCGCAGCTCGTGTTCGCGGAATGCCATCGCCGGGTCGGCCTTGAGCGCTGCGGGATCGAAATCCCGGGCGAAGGCTGCGTCAGGCCACGCCGCTGCGCCGCTGACGTAGATCGGCCAGACCTCGTCCTGATCGATGCAGTAGTCGAAGGTGAACATCGCGTTCGGGTGGTCGAGATGCGGCTCGCACTTCCCCTCGGGCCCGTAGAGGCTGAGGAAATTGTAGCTCGATACCAGCGGTCGCCCCACAAGACCCTCCAGCGTCGGCCGCAGCTGCTCCTGCAATTCAAGATAAAACGGCTCGTTCCACACCACATCGCGGCCGAAGGTGGCGTTTTCGTCCTCCAACTGGCGGTTCATCCGCACCACCGCCATGCGGCTCGCCTCGCGGATCGCCGCATGGGTGGCGGCGTCGAAGACATCGTCCATCGCGATCTCGCGGAACGTCGCCGCCGGGATCAGCGGCGCAAAGCTTGCGGTAAAGGTGCCGAGCGCATCGGGCCGGACCTTGGCAAGGTACAGCTTGGCGACCTCGTAGCGGCGCAGGAAGTGCGCGTCGTACCAGCCCAGCGCCCCGACCTCGCGGATCGCGGCGAGGGCTTCGAGATGGAGCCCGAAATAATCAGCATCACGCAGCTTTTCCGCCGCCACCAGAAGCATGGTCGAGTGTCCCTTTCGGGCGACCGCCGGGTGGGAAGCTGTCTGCCACCCGGCGCAGCTCGAAACAAGCAGCGAATTGCGCCCGCGCAGCCTCGCGCAAAAGTCAGGCTTGCCGCTGACCGGCGATGCAGCCTAGCGTAGCGGACAAAGGGTTAGCGTTGCGCACCGCATGGAGGCAGCCCGGTCAAGGAGAGAGACGTTCCGATGAGCACCTACACCCAGATCATCGTCACCAAGGCTGACGGCATCGCCACCATCACCCTGAACCGCCCGGACAAGATGAACGCCTATACCCGCACAATGGGTGAGGAGATCATTGCGGCGATGGACGATATCGACGCCGACGACGGGTTACGCGCGGTGATCTTTACAGGCGCAGGCGAGCGTGCGTTCTGCGCGGGCGCGGACCTTACGCCGGACGGCGGCGGGCAGGTGTTCTCCGATCCCACGCAGGTCGATGACCTGTCCGACGCCCGCGTGCGCGATGGCGGGGGGCTGCTGACGCTGCGATTGTTCGAGAGCAAGAAGCCGCTGATCTGTGCCTGCAACGGCGTCGCGGTCGGCGTCGGCGCGACGATGCAGCTGGCGATGGACATCCGCCTTGCCAGCGCGACCGCGCGCTACGGCTTCGTCTTTGCGCGGCGCGGGATCGTGCCCGAAGCCGCGTCGAGCTGGTTCCTGCCGCGCATCGTCGGCATCAGCCAGGCGCTGGAGTGGTGCTACACGGGCCGCATCTTCGATGCCGATGAAGCCAAGGCGGGCGGCCTCGTGCGCTCGGTCCACGCGCCGCAAGACCTGCTCCACGCAGCGCAAAGCCTCGCCCGCGAGATCGCCGACAACACCTCGGCGATCTCGGTCGCCATGACCCGCGCGATGATGTGGCGGCTGGCGAGCGCGGATCACCCGATGGAGGCGCACAAGATCGACAGCCGCGCCATCTACCGCCTCAGCCGCGGTGCCGATGCCAAGGAGGGGATCGCCAGCTTCCTGGACAAGCGCCGGCCGGTGTATCCCGGCAAGGTCAGCGCCGACATGCCCGATTTCTACCCGTGGTGGGACGAGCGCCCCTATGATTGACGGGGCCAGTGACGGGGCCAGTGACGGGGCCAGTGACGGGGCCAGTGACGGGGCCAGTGACGGGGCCAGTGACGGTGATGTGGCCGAGGAGTCAGGCGAACTGGCGGGCTTCCTGCCCTACCAGCTCTCGGTTGCCTCCAACGCCGTCAGCGCGCTGATCGCCGAGCGTTACCGCAAACGGTTCGGGCTCAAGATTGCCGAGTGGCGGGTGATGGCAGTGCTGGGGGATCGTTACGGGCCAGGGGGCGGGCCAGGGGGCGGGCCAGGGGGCGGGGCCATGACCCAGCGCGCGCTGACCGCAGCGACGGTGATGGACAAGGTCGCGGTCAACCGCGCGGTCAAGGTTTTGGAAGATCGCGGGCTCGTTGCGCGCGTGCCCAATCCGGGCGACGGACGCTCGCACCTGCTGGCGCTGACGGGCGAGGGGCGGGGGATCCACGGCGAAGTGATGCCGCTCGCCCGCGCCACGGAAGCTGACCTGCTCGCCGATCTTGCAGCGGAGGAACAGGCGACGCTGCGCCAGTTGCTCGCGCGGCTCAGGGCGCGTGCGATGCGGCTGGCGGACGAAACGCAGCAAGGGCCGGAACAGGGCTGACCCCGCTCCGGCCCCGCTCCGGCCCCGCTCCGGCCCCGCTCCGGGCATCTGTGCGCGTTGGTTAACCCTGGCCGAGCGACGTGTTGACGAGGTTGTCGGAGATCGAACAAGCTGCCGGGCCGAGAATGACCACAAACAGCGTGGGCAGAATGAATATGATCAGCGGCACGGTCATGATCGCGGGCAGACGCGCCGCCTTTTCTTCGGCGCGCATCATGCGCTCGTTGCGGAACTCGGCCGACAGCACGCGCAGTGCGCTTGCCAGCGGGGTGCCGTAACGCTCGGTCTGGACCATCGTGGTCACCACGCCCTTCACCGCTTCGAGGTTGACGCGGTAGGCGAAGTTGTTGAACGCCATGCGGCGCTCGTTGAGGAAGCTCAATTCGATTGCGGTCAGGGCAAATTCGTCGCCCAGTTCCGGATAGGCGCGGCCCAGTTCCTTGGCGACGCGGTTGAAAGCGGCGTCGATGGTGAGACCGGCCTCGGCGCAGATCACGAGCAGATCGAGCGCGTCGGGCAGGCCCTTCTGGATTTCCTTGGTGCGCTTGGTCGCCTTGTTGCTGAGGTAGATTTCCGGGCCCTTGTAGGACAGGAACACCGACATGGCGAAGGCGAACAGACGGGTCATCGGACCCCAGTCGGGCCAGAAGTCGATGACGTAGATCAGCAGGCCCATCAGGCCGCCAACCACAAGCGGCGCGATCGCGCGGATGCCGATGATCAGCACCGCGAGTTCCTTGTTGCGGTAGCCTGCGTGCGCCATCTTCTGCTGGATTTTCTTGACCTGGCTGTCCTGCAGGATGTTGAGCCTGCCGAGCCTGTCCTTGACCGCGTCGGTCGTGTCGGTGCGGCGGACCAGGCTGGTGCGCTTCTTCGAGGAGGCGGTGACGATCCCAGCCTTGAGCTGCTCGCGCCGCGCTTCGAGCGCCCTGACGCGCTTGGCCATCGGATCGCGGATCGTGATTGCGGCATAGATCGCGAGCATCACCGCAAAGGCGGCCATGCCGGCCAGCACGGTGCCCACGACAATGACGTCGAAGCCGAGGATGAACGGGCCGGTGGGTTGATTGATCATGATAAAATTCCCCCCGCCCTCAGATTTCGAAGTTGATCATTTTGGACATCATCCACACGCCGATGCCCATCCAAACGCCAGCGCCGAGCCCTGCGACGATCAGGCGATCGTCTTCGAAGAATTTGCTCATGTAGTTCGGATTGATATACATGATTGCCGCGAACACGAGGAACGGCAGCGAGCCGATGATGTAGGCCGAGGCCTTGGATTCCGAGCTCATCGACTTGATCTTGAGCTTCATCTGGGCGCGCTGACGCAGCACGTTGGCGAGGTTGGACAGCGTCTCGGCAAGGTTGCCCCCCGTCTCGCGCTGGATCGCCAGCGTGATGGTGAAGAAGTTGAATTCGGCGATGCCCAGCTTGTCGGCGGTGTCCTGGAGCGCGTCTTCCATCGTCTTGCCGACCTTCATGCGGTCGATGATAGTCTTGAACTCGGAGCCGACCGGGCCGGGGATCTCGGTGGAGACGATGCCGAGCGTCTCGGTCACTGGCAGGCCGGAGCGCAGGCCGCGCACCAGAAGATCGATGCCGTCGGGGAACTTGGTGATGAATTTGTTGGTGCGGCGGTTGATCAAGCTGTTGACCACCATGTGCGGCAAGCCTGCGCCGACCATCAACCCGACGCCCAGCGAGAGCAGCGGCGCGCGGGTGAACACCAACAACAGCGCCGCCAACCCGAGCGCCAGGCCCACCGAGACGTAGATGTAGTTCCTGACCGTCCAGTCTTTGCCGGTGCGGTTAAGCCGCCCCGCGAGCGCCTCGGTCCGCGATCCCGAGCCTGCGACCTTGTAGGCCTTGGGCTTGCGGGTCGCGATCGCGCGCTTGAACTGGGCGTCGACCTTGGCGTCGAGGCTTTCCGAGTGGCGATAACGCACCGCCTGCATCCGGCGCTTCTGGGCCTTGCCCGCTCCCGAGCCGGCGACCACCGTGTAGCCCATGACCAGCACGGCGAAGATCACCAATGTGATGAACAGGGTTTGCAAGATATCCATGCGGTCGTTTCCTGCTGAGTTCCCGGTGCTGCCTGGTGGGGCGGCGGGGTGCTGCGTCCTCGGTCTGGCAAAGGGCGGGGGAGCCTTGTGTGCGCCCCCATCCTCAAGCGAAGCCTATTGCGCCGTTTCGCTGACGGCCTTGTCCTTCTTGGCCAGCAGCGACTTGAGGTCGAAGCCGCCGAGCAGCGATTTCTTTTCCGCCCCTGCACCGCTCGCGGCGTCCGAACTGACGCCCATCACGCGCTCGGCGATCTGGCGGATCGCCGCGGTTGCCTTGCTCGAGCGGTTGGCGTCGACGAACACCTGACCAAGCTTGGCCGCGTTCGAGGCCGCCTTGATGTCGTAAGGCACCACGAAATCGATCTTGCGCTCGATCGAAGCCTCGAAATCGGACTTGCTGATCTCGGCGAGGCCGGGCTGCACCTTGTTGGCGACAATCATCGGATGCGCGTGGCTCGCGTGTGTCTTGAGCCACGAGAGCAACCGGATCGTGTCGCGCGCCGAGGCGAGGGTGAGTTCGCAGGCCAGCACCACCAGGTTCACGTCCGCCAGGAGTTGGGGGAAGTTGATGAGCATGTTGCGCGGCATGTCGATGACCGTCATCTCGAACGCCTGCCGGAACTCGTCCTCGAGCTGCACGAAGGCCGAACCATCGGTCATCAGCGGCTGGTTGATCGGGGCTTCGGCCGAAAGGATCGACAGGTTGTCACCGGCACGCACCATCGCGCGTTCGATGAACAATGGGTCGATACGGCTCGGGTTCTCGATCGCGTCGGTCAGGCCGCGGCCCGGTTCCAGATCGAGCGCCAGCGCGCCGGTGCCGAAGTGCACGTCGAGATCGAGCAGCGCGGTCGGAGCCTTGTGCTGTTCGGCGAACAACCACGCCAGCGACGTCGCCAGCATCGAGGCGCCAACGCCGCCGCGCGTCCCGACCACGGCGGTCGAGATGTGGCGCTTGGCCGCATCTGCATCGCCTGCCTTGGGCGACATGAACACCGCGAGCGCCTGGTTGATCGCATCATGCACCTGCTGCGGCGAAAGCGGCTTGAGCAGATAGTCGTGGATCCCGCTCGAAAGCAGGTCGCGGTACAGGCGCACGTCGTTGACCTGGCCGATGGCGATCACCACCGTGCCCGGCTCGCAGACTTCGGCGAGCGCGTTGATGTCGTTGAGCGGGTCGCCGCTCTCCGACAGATCGACGATGAGGATTGCCGGGCTGGCGCTGACCGAGAGCGATTGCACCGCGTTACGCAGGCCGCCCTTGTTGCACTTTTCCGGCTGCCAGCCGAGCTCGACCACCACCGGACGCAGCACGTCCAGCGCGTTGTCGTCGCAGATATAGGCCGCAAAGGGGTCGCGATTGCCGGGCAGGCCCGATTTCCAGGGAGCATTCATGGCTTAGTTACCTCCTCCAGCCGCAGCAGTGCCGGCATCTCTGAGACCTGCCTTGCCGGTCGGATCCAGTTCACGATAGGTCGAGATCGCCTTGTTCGAGGTGGAGATCACGTTCTCGCCCGAACCCTTCTTGCCTTCCAGCAGGTCCTGCGGATCGGCGACCATCGCGGCAAGATTGCTGTTCACCGCGCAGCCGTAGCCCGGGCTCAGGCCGTTGCCGTAGTTCATGTCCGACTTGGCCGACCAGTCGGGGCAGCCCGGCACGCTGGCGGTGGTGCGGGTGATCACCACCCGCGCATTGCCCGGCTCGAGCATGCCCGGGGTGATCGGTGCGGTATCGGCGATCATCAGCCCGTAGCGCGCAGCAAGGTCGCGGACCGCGTTCGTGACCGCCGGGTTCTGGCCCGGGTTCTCGATCGCGATGCGGTCGCCGTAGCGCAGGTCGAGGGTCTCGAACCAGCCGTTGAGGCGCTGCTGCTCGGAGACCGGAAGGCCGCCGGGCGTGGTGTTGACGTCGAACGTCATGTTGGTGCGCTCGACCACCGGCTGCTTGGCGCTGTAAAGGGAGGGGTTGGCCGGCATCCCGCCGCAGCCGGCAAGGCCGAGGCCGAGCGTCAGCGCAAGCGCGAGCTTGCCAAAGGTCTGGCCAAAAGACTCGGCCGTGGAGGCGGGCACGCGGGCCAGCCGGGTTTGTCGTGCATGGGGCATCGCAGTCACCTTTCTCACGTTAGAGGCTGAAGCCGGGCGCAGCGTTGCTGGCTGCACGTTCCGGCTTGCGGGATTTCTTTTCCGCACGGCGCGGCTTTTCAGGTTGGGTCGGCACGATGCCGACCGGATCGGCGGCGCTCACCTTGGGCTGCGGAGCATCGGGCTGGGCGTCGATCGGACCGGGGCGCGCTTCGCCCGAGTTGCCGGCGTTGTTCTGGTAGCCGAGCAACTGTTCGAACTCGTTGGCCGAACGGAAGCCGTCGGTCGGGAGCTTGATGTCCTTATCGTTGACCGGTTTCACCAGATACGGCGTGACCACGATTACAAGCTCGGTCTCGCCCTTGCGGAAGCTGCGGCTGCGGAACAGGTTGCCAAGGATCGGAACGTCACCGATGCCCGGTGCCTTTTCGATCTGGTTCTGCGAGTTGGCGCTCATCAGGCCGGCGATCATGAAGCTTTGGCCCGAGCCCAGCTCGACGGTCGTCTCGGTGCGCCGGGTGGTGATTGCCGGCACTTGGAAGCCGTTGAGCGTGATCGCGCCCTGCGTCGAAAGCTCGGAGACTTCCGGACGCACCCGCATCGAAATGCGGCCGTTGGAGAGCACGGTCGGGGTGTAGGCGAGGCTCACGCCGAACTGGCGGAACTGCACTGTCACCTGGCCGAGGCCTTGCGAGACCGGGATCGGAAACTCGCCGCCCGCAAGGAAGGTCGCGGTTTCGCCCGAAAGCGCGGTGAGGTTTGGCTCGGTGATGGTGGTCACCAGGCCAAGGCGCTCCGAAAGATCGAGCGCGCCGAGCATGTTGATGCCGAACAGCTTGCCGAGACCGGCCAGCGAGGTGCCACCGCGCGAATCCACGGCCGGGCCGGGGATGGTGGTGCCATCGGGCAGCACAAAGGCGCTCTGTGCGACCGCGTTACCGGTGCTTAGCGGGCCTTGCGCGAAAAATTGCTCGGCGCCGCCCAGCGGACGGCCCGTGCCGACGCCGAAGCGGAAGCCGCCCGAACCGTCGATGGAGGTCAGGTTGCCGCCCACTTCGCGCAGCAGGCTGCGGCTGACTTCGGCGATTTTGACGTGCAGGTTGACCTGCAGCGGGGTCGCGGTCTTGAGGCGGCTGATGACGTTGGCGTCCTTGCCGAGGAAGGCGGTGACGAGGCGCTCGGCCTCGGCTGCGTCCTCGGGAGCGCCCACGGTGCCGGTCAGCAACACGGTGTTGGTGCCCATCGTCGACACGTTCACCTTGGCATCAGGCATAGCCATTGCCAGCATCTGGTCGATGCTGCCGATGTTCGAGCCGACCCGGATGTTGGCCGAGAAGATCACGTCGCCGCGTTCGTTGCTGGCATAGACGGTGGTTTCGCCGCCGGCCTTGCCGAACACGTAGAGCTGGCGCTGCGACTTGACCTGGACGTCGGCGACCTGGTCATTGGCGACGAACACGTCGGCCATGCTGCCCGGCACCGTCACCAGTTCGCCCTTGCCGATCGACAGGACGATTTCCTGCGATGGGCGGACGACCTGCTGCGCGGTGGCGGTGGCCGCCGGCATCGCTGCCATCGGCACCGCGGCGAGCGCGGCCACCAGCAGTTTGGTCTTGAACTTGCGTGTCATGGGATAACCCCCCTGGGATAAAATCGACATGCTTGTGGTCCCTATCAGAAGGCGAGCGTCGCACCCGCGGCGGGCAGGGTCTGCCCGGCACGGCGCACGCTGCTCGACTGGCCCGAAAGGACGGCGCCGGTCTTGGCGCTGACGCTTTCTTCGGTGGTTTCCTTGCCGCGGGTGACCCGCACGCTCGGACCGGTGTAGGCGCGCGGCGCGCTGCCGCCGCCGCTCTGAGCGGCCTGGGCTGGCGCGGCGCTGAACTGCGGCGCTGCCTGCGGAGCCGGCTTGCTGCCTACGCTGCCGCGCTGGAAGCGCGACACGTCGGCACCGGTGACGAACGAGGCACCCTTGTCGATCGGCTGACCGATGGCGGCCTTGAGTAGGCGTTCTTCCTGCTCGGGCGTGGCGCCCGCCGGGATCTGCACGTTGCCCGAAGCGATGGCCTTCTCAAGATCGCCCGGATTGTCCGAGATCGAGCGCAGCGCCAGGCTGATCGCGCCGAACGTCTGGCTGACCGCGATCTTCTCGGCGATCTTGGGCGTCACTTCGAGCGTCACGGTGCGGAACTCGGCGACGACGGTCTTGCCGTTCTCGTCGGTGGTCTTTTCGGTCGTCTGGTCGGTGGCCAGCACGCGCAGGTTGCGCACGATGGTCTCGGCGGCGCGCAGCGGCGGGCCGTCATCCTGCGAATCGACCTGCTGGCTGAGCAGGAGGTCGACGCGGTCCCCCGGGAAGATGAAGCCTGCAACCCCGCTCATGGCCGAAACCGGCACAGTGACGGCGCGCATACCCGCGCCCAACGCCGCAGCAAGGAAGCCGCGGTCGCCCGGCGCGACCAGCGAGCCCTGAGTGACCGGCTCGCCAGCGGTGACCGGGAAGCGCACGACGGTGCCGAGCAGCTTGTTCATGTCGGCTTTGCCGTCGATGTAATAGGCGTCCTGTACCAGCTCCTTGGGCCAGGGCTGGAAGCCCAGCGCATCGGCGGTGATGATCGTGCCAGCAGGCAGCGCCCGCTTGGCGACGAGGACCCGCGGGCCGGTCGGCACAGCCGCCTCGGCATTAGGGGCAGCGCCGCCTGTGAAAATGGTGCGTGCGGCAAATGCGGTCCCGATCGCGATGATTAGCGCGCCGAGCAGCAGAACCAGTTTCTTCCTATCCATGGCTCAATTAGCCCCCTCGTGATCGCCCTGAGTTTGGTTAGCGGGCAGGTATGGTTGCAATGTGTAAGGCGTGACTGGTTAAAATCGGGTTATGCGACCGCGGCAGCGAGCGTGCCTGCCGGCAAATAGTTGATCGCCAGCACCCACAATGCGCCGAACGCGATCGCCACGCCGTAAGGAATGGCGATCCGGTCGCGCTGGCGGCGGGCGGTGTGCCAGAACACCATCACGACGGTGAGCACGCCGCCGGCGATCGACATGATCAGCAGCAGTTGCATGAATTCGTAAGGCGGGATCCACAGCGCCAGCGCGGTCAGCAGCTTGACGTCACCGCCGCCCATCACCTTGAAGGCGAACAAAGTTGCAAAGATGCCCAAGGCGACCGCCGCCACGCCGAGCTGGATGGCGATGTCGGGCCACAGCGAAAGACCCTGCGACCACCAGAACGCCGGAGCGCCCAGAGCGATGGCAAGGTTCAGCCAATTGTCGATCTGCCGGCGGCGCATATCCGTGAACGCGGCGACCAGCAGCGCAATTGCCAAGGCGATCAGCAGACCGTAGGAAATGGAATTCATCGACTTCGTGCCCCCGGCAAGGCCGCGCGAGGTGCACTGGCCGTCCTTGATTGGGACACCTCTACAGACCATGACTTACCAAATAGTAACCACGCTGAGCGGCCCGGAAGCCGGGATGGCGAGCCATGGCACGAGCGATGGCACGATCAATGGCGCGGGCAGGCGCAGGGAGGCGCGGCGATGAGTAACACAGCGAGCGAGACGGTGAGCGAGACGGTGAGTGAGACGGGTATTTTTCCGGCGATCGACCGGCGCGCCATTCCGGCCGAAGCGCGCGAGAGCACCTGGGCCGCCGCTGACGGCCACAAGGTGCGCCGCATCGACTGGCCGGGTTCAACCAGTCCCCGCGGCTCGATCCTGTTCCTTCCTGGACGCGGCGACTTTTACGAAAAATATCTCGAGACCCTCGAAGAATGGCACCGCGCTGGCTGGCGGGTCACCGCCGCGGACTGGCGCGGGCAGGCAGGCTCCGGCCGGTTCGGCAAGGACGCGGTAACCGGCCATATCGAGGATTTCGCGATCTGGATCGACGATCTGGCGCAGCTATGGATGCGGTGGGTCGCCGAGACGCCGGGGCCGCACGTGCTCGCCGGGCATTCGATGGGCGGGCACATCATCTTGCGCGCGCTGGTCGAAAAGCGGGTTGCGCCCGATGCCGTAGTGCTGAGCGCGCCGATGACCGGCATCGCCGGCCCGCGCCTGCCGCTCGCTGTGCTGCAGGGTGCGGCGCAGGCCATGTGCCGCCTCGGCGACCCGGCGCGCCCGGCATGGAAGTGGAGCGAGAAGCCGGGCGAAATCCCCGCCGCGCGCGCCACCCTCCTGACCCATGACCGCACGCGCTACGCTGACGAACAATGGTGGCGCGAGGCGCGGCCCGAACTGGTCATGGGCCCCGGAAGCTGGCGCTGGGTCGAGCGGGCCTATGCCTCGTGGCAGCTGCTGGAAACGCCGGGCGCGCTCGAAGGCGTCACGATGCCGGTGCTGATCGTCTCGACCTTGGCTGACAAGCTCGTCAGCCACGCCGCCAATCTTGCCGCCGCCGGCCGCTTGCCCAAGGGCGAGTTGATGGCGCTGGGCAAGGAGGCTTATCACGAAGTGCTGCGCGAGACCGACGCGGTGCGGGGGCCGATCATGGCGCGGATCGCCGACTTCCTCGACAGGACCGCGCCGCAGGAACCCTTGGCGCCGTGATCCATGAAATCGCTGTGATAGGCGCAGGGATGGCGGGCGCGAGCATCGCCGCCGAACTCGCCCCCGATGCCAGCGTGTTGCTGATCGAGGCCGAGGACGCGCCGGGCTACCACGCCACGGGACGCTCGGCGGCGTTCTATGAGGAATGCTACGGCGGGCCGGGCGTGGTCCCGCTGACCCGCGCCTCGGGGGCTTATCTGGCCGACCACGGCTTCCTCACCCCGCGCGGCGCGCTGTATGTCGGACGGCCCGAGGACCGCGCGGCGATGGCGGACTTCCGCTCTTCGTATGAAGGGACGGGCGTGCGGATCGAACCGCTTGCCCCCGAGGAACTTGCGGCGCGGGTGCCGCATATCCGCGGGGAATGGAGCGAGGCGCTCTACCAGCCGGCCTGCGCCGATATCGACGTGGCGGGACTGCACCAGCACTACCTTGCACAGGCCAAGCGGCAGGGGGTGGAGACCGTCACCCGCGCCCGAGTCGCTGGCCTTTCGCGGCGCGCGGGCGTGTGGACGATCACCAGCGAGCGGGGGACAAGCTGGCAGGCGGCGCGGATCGTCAATGCCGCTGGTGCCTGGGCGGACGAGATTGCGCGCCTTGCCGGGGTGCGCCCGGTCGGCATCACGCCCTTGCGCCGCACCGTCGCCGTTCTGCGCGTTGCACCGCAAGCGCCCGCCGATCTGCCGCTGGTTCTGGACATCAATGGCGGCTTCTACTTCAAGGCTGATGCGGGCCGTCTGTGGCTCTCTCCGCATGACGAGATCCCGTCCGAACCCTGCGACGCCGCGCCCGAGGAAATCGACATCGCGGTCGCTATCGACCGCTTCCAACAGGTGACCGACTGGCGGATCGAGGCGGTCGAGCGGCGCTGGGCGGGCCTCAGAAGCTTCGCGCCCGACCGGATGCCGGTCTATGGCTTCGATGCGGAGGGCGAAGGCTTCTTCTGGTTTGCAGGGCAGGGCGGGTTCGGCATCCAGACCGCGCCAGCCGCCGCGCGGCTGGGGGCGCAGGTGCTGACAGGGCAGGGGCCGGACGCGATGACAGCGGGGATCGATCCTGCCGCCTTTGCGCCTTGGCGGGTGCAATCCGCGCGACAATCCGCCTAGTGGAGGGAAGACCGATGGCGCACACCTTCGAAATCTACAACGACAAGGCTTACGAGTTCCGCGTGTAGTTCAAGTACAACTCGGAAACGATGTTCTCGGCCAAGGGCAATTCCAGCAAGGCCAGCGCGCAACGCCACCGATTCGATCAAGAAGAACGGCCCCGAAGCGGCGGTTGAAGGCAACAGCTGAGTGTTGGGTTTACAGGCGGGTCTCAACGGCCCGCCGCGAACCGCGCCGCTTCTGCGCTCGCCAACGCGTCGCAGCGTTCGTTTTCGGGGTGGCCGGAGTGGCCTTTCACCCATTGCCACGCCACCTTGTGGGGGGACGCGGCGGCGATCAACTCTCGCCACAGATCCTCGTTGGCGACCGGCTTCTTTGCCGCGTTCACCCAGCCGCGCTTCTGCCAGCCGAAGATCCACTGGGTCATGCCGTCGATGACATAGCGGCTGTCGGTGTGGACGGTGACGCTGCACGGTTCCTTGAGCGCGCTGAGCCCGCGCAGCACGGCGGTCATCTCCATGCGGTTGTTGGTGGTTTGCGCCTCGCCGCCGGTCAGCTCCTTTTCGTGCCCGCCGGTGCGCAGGATCGCCGCCCAGCCGCCCGGCCCCGGATTGCCCTTGCACGCGCCGTCGGTGAAGATGTCGACCTGTCTCATGGGTCAGGGTCCTAGGCATGCGCGGCCTCAGCCGACAAGCAGGCCCGCGCCGCTATCGTCATAAAACTGCCAACGCTGCGCGAACTGCATCGGGTCCTTGCGGGTGACGAGCGCGTCGCCGGGCGTACCATGCCAGTCCTCGGCGCGGCTGGCAACGAAGCGCAAGGCAGCGCCCTTGGCAACGTCCGCGAACAGCGCGCGCTCCGCTGCGTCTAGCCGCCGGACGTTCTGGTAGCCGCGGATCAGCGCCGCTCCGCAATCGGAACGGTAGGCGTTAGCGCTATCGAAGCACCACGCCGCGTGGGTCACTGCCAAGTCTAGCAGCATCGGTCCGGTGCAGGCGAAGTAGAAGTCGATCAGACCCGTCACCCGGTCGCCGAGCATCAGCACATTGTCGGGGAACAGATCGGTGTGGGTCTGCGACTGCGGGAGCGCCGCAAGGTCGAGCGCCGCCGCCGCGCGGGCGTGACCCAGCATCGCTGGCAGGGCGGGGTCGATGGTCGCCAGCCGCTCTGTTCCGCAGGTCTCGAGGATCGCGGCGCTGGCGGCAAAGTCCATCGCATTGGCGCGGGTGTGAGGGAAATCTTGCGCGGCGATATGCAGCTTCGCCAGCACTTCGCCCACGGCATGGGCTTGCTGGGGCGTCGGGCGGGTCGGCGAGACGCCTGGCAGGAACTCGATCAGCGCGGCGGCTTTGCCTTCCACCATGCGATAAGATGCGCCGCCGCGGTCGTGCATGGTGCGCGGCACCGGGCAGGCTTTGGCGGCCAAGTGATCGAGCAGGCCGAGGAAGTAGGGGAGGTCGGCATAGTCGATCCGCCGCTCGTAAAGCGTCAGGATGAAGCGCGTACCCGAACCATTCGAGCCAGTCGTCTCGACCAGCCAGTTGGAATTGGACACGCCTTCCGCGATGCCCTTGGCCGAGACAAGCTCGCCCACATCGTACTTTGCGATCAGCCGGGCGAGGTCCTCGGCGCCGAGATGGGTGTAGACCGCCAAAGCTTAGCCCCTGATGCTTGCGCCTAGTCGGTGAGCTGGCGGGGGAGCTTGAAGACCATGTTCTCGACCATCGCGGTGATCTCGCGCACGGCGATCTGGCGGTGCTCGCCGAGCGCGGCGATCACCTCGCGCACGAGGATTTCCGGCGCGGAGGCCCCCGCCGTAAGCCCGAGGGTCTCGACCCCTTCGAGCCAAGCGAAATCGATTTCGGTCGCGCGCTGGATGAGCTTGGCGGGCGTGCCCAGCCGCTCCGACACCTCGACCAGTCGCAGCGAGTTCGAGGAATTGGGCGCGCCGATCACCAGTACCAGATCGCAATCGCGCGCCAGCTCCTTGACCGCCGCCTGACGGTTCGAGGTCGCATAGCAAATGTCCTCGTCACGTGGGCCGGCGATGTTGGGATAACGCCATTCCAGCGCCTGAATAACCTCGCGCGTGTCGTCGACCGACAGCGTGGTCTGGGTGAGGTAGGCGAGCTCCTCGTCGGCATCGAACGCCAGCTTGTCCACATCCTCGATGGTCTCGACCAGTGTCATCTGCCCCGGTTCGACCTGGCCCATCGTGCCGATCACTTCGGGGTGGCCTTCGTGGCCGATGAAGATGATATGGCGGCCTTTCTCGATCTGGCGCTCGGCCTGGCGGTGGACCTTGGAGACAAGCGGGCAGGTGGCGTCGACATACAGCAGCTTGCGGCGATTGGCCTCGGCCGGGACCGCTTTGGGCACGCCGTGGGCGCTGAACACCACCGGCGCATCGTCGGGCACTTCGTCCAGTTCCTCGACGAACACCGCGCCCTTGGCCTTCAACTGCTCCACCACGTATTTGTTGTGGACGATCTCGTGGCGCACGAACACCGGCGAGCCGTAACGTTCGAGCGCCTTCTCGACGATCTCGATCGCCCGGTCGACTCCGGCGCAGAAACCGCGCGGGGCAGCGATCAAAAGGTTGAGCGGCGGGAGCTCGGCCGAGTCGGCGGGAGCGCCTGAAGTGGGGGCGGTTTGGGGAAAGGGCGCGTTCATGTGGCTTCCCCTAGCGTTTTCTGACGGCTCTCGCTAGGGCGCACGGCATCGGATATTCGAGGACGGCTTTGATGATGCTTCGTGCGCGCACTCTGATGGCTCTTACCGCCCTGGCGTTGGTTTCCGCTTGTTCGAAGAACGGCGAACTGGTGATCGACCAGGGCGTCGGGATCGCCAGCGTGCTGACCATGTGCCCGGCGGTCGGCATCCCCGACTACACCGGCGACATCACCACCTTCCGCGGCGATGACCGAACCGTGGCCGGCCTCGACATGAGCGCGGCGATGACCGACCTGCGCTCGGTCTGCAACGACACCGCCGACAAGGTCTATTCCGAGGCGGGCTTCACCGTGAACGCCCGCCGCACCGACACGCGCGGCGCGCGCACGGTCGAAGTGCCCTACTTCGTCACCGTGCTGCGCGGCGGCAGCGCCGTGGTCTCGAAGCGCGTCGGCACCGTCACCCTTGCCTTTGCCGATGGGCAAGATCGCGCCACCGGCACTGCCAAGGCGGGCGCCTTCATCAACCGCGCCGATGCGGCGCTGCCCGACGATATCCGCGAGAAAATTACGCGCAGGCGGCGCGCGGGTGACGAGGAAGCGGCGCTCGACCCGCTTGCCGATCCCGAAGTGAAGGCAGCAATCGCCCGCACCCGCTTCGAGATGCTGGTCGGCTTCCAGCTGACCGAGGACCAGCTGAAGTATAACGCTACCAGATAACTTCGCGGGCGCCTCCGTGCCCGCGTCCTCGGTGCTGTTCCTCCGCTACGCTCCGGGCACCTGCGGGACGGCCGCGTGGCCTTGGGACACCTTCGGCGTCGATTTGGCGCTTCTCGCTCCTGTCTTGGGTGTCCCTGCTCCTGCGTCCCGGGCTTGACCCGGGACCCCGCTTCCTATCTTGCACGCGCGATATTCCGCGCCCTTCGCACGAGAAACCGATGACCGCACCTAAGACCCTTTACGCCGCCCATGCGGCGCTGATCGAAACCGTGCTGACCGAACTGGTCGCTCAAGGCACGCTGCCCGCCGGGACGAGCTTCGCCAACGTCACGCTCGAACCACCGCGCGATGCCTCGCACGGTGATCTTGCGACCAACGCCGCGATGGTGCTCGCCAAGCCCGCTGGGCTCAACCCGCGCGCGTTGGCCGAGGCGATCACCGCCAAGCTCGCCGCGCGCCCCGGCATCACCAGCGCCGACATCGCCGGGCCAGGCTTCATCAACCTTCGCCTCGCCCCGCAAGCGTGGCTCGATGAACTGGCCGCGATCGCCCATCTAGGCGACCACTACGGCCGCTCGCAGATGGGCGAGGGGCGCCGCGTCAACATCGAATATGTCTCTGCCAACCCCACCGGGCCGATGCACATGGGCCATTGCCGCGGTGCGGTGGTCGGTGATGCACTGGCCGGCCTGTTGGCCTTCGCCGGCTGGGATG
>JBBRUU010000013.1:0-30978 GCA_038247515.1 Sphingomonadales bacterium | reverse complement strand
GCAGCACATCGGCAAGGTCGCGGGTCTGGCGGGCTTCGAGCTCTTCGGCTGTGATGATCAACGCCGAGCCGGTGTAGTTCTCACGCAGCACCGCGGCGTCACGGCTCGCGGAGACGAGAAGATCCTTGCCGGGATAGCACAGGTCGGACAGGTCGGACTCGCTGACTTTGTCGCCGGTCACATAGGTCACATAGCATTGGCCTGGCGCCTTGCCGTCTTCCTGCGCTGCCACAGGCACAGACCAAACCAGCGCCGCCCCAGCGACGCTGCACAACAATTTCACATTTTTCACGGATCTCTCCCGTCATCAGCAACATGGTGGCCGCAAGGCTGATGCCCCACGACCCAACGATGTCGCTCACAACGAAAGTGGTTCCGCGCCTGGCCAATCCCTGAGCCAAGCAAAGAGCGACACGCCCCGGTCGGTCTCCTGGCTCACGGATCAACGCATCCGGTGCTCACCTTCCCAGAGCGTCGCCGCCCCAGTGGCTGCCCCTCAGGAAGGGGCGCGCACCGCATACTCACCGCTTACAGTTGCAGGGACAGCTGCGGCATCAAACCGCATTCCCGTTACCTTGGCGCAAGGTTGTTTTATGCGCTCGCCTCCGCAAACGCAATACGCGCGCTATTTGTGGACGCTCTCTGGCGCTGGGCGCAGCGCATCCGCGCTGTTTGGCTTTCGCGCTATAAGGCGCGGCGCGCGTTCGCGCTTGCGGCCCTTGGCGCCGGTACAGCGCCAATTGAAAAAGCTGGATGATGTCGCTTGGCGCAAAGCGCCGCAAGGCCGACCGGCCGCCCGAGCTTATGCGGCCAAGCCAAGCGGGCCGGATGGCCCGCGCCCGGCGTCTGAGGGCGAAAACAAAAAAACACCTGGTGGAGCCGAGCGGGATCGAACCGCTGACCTCGTCATTGCGAACGACGCGCTCTCCCAACTGAGCTACGGCCCCGTTCCAGGTTTTCGCGCCCGCCGCATTCCCTTGCCCAGGGGCGGGCGAGCGGGCGCATTAGCTTGAAGCGCAGGGGCATGCAACGGCGATTTTCCGCCCTTGGGTGCCCCTGCGCTTCAAGCTAATGCCGCCGCTCGCCGTCTTACACGTGCGCCTACTGGCCCGGCTTGGGCGCAGGTTTAGGGGTGGGCGTGGCTGCGGGCTTGGGTGCGATTGGCTGCACCACTGGCTGTGAAGTGACGCCTACATTGACCGGAATGACCGGCACCGGAACCCCTGTCCCGGGGTCGGTTACGGTCTGCACCGCACCCATCGGAGCCGCTGGAATCACACCCGCGCGGGCCTGCTGCGCCGCCACCCAGCCGGGCTGCGAAGCGCCGTACAGCGCGCCCCACTTGGCATCCCAATCGGCTGCGGCCTGCTGATAAACTTCAAACTCGTCGAAGAACTGCTCGAAAGGCACCATCAGCCCGTCGAAATTAGCGCGGCTGAACGCCACCGGGTCAGTCGGCGGCGCGGCGATCGAACGGTTCGCCATGTCGAGCGCGGCGCGGCAGAACCCGGCGCGCGCGGCAGGTTCAGCGAAGAAGTTGTAGACCTTGGTGGTGTAGCCGTCGCGCGCGATCATCGCGTCGCGCTTCACCCGGAAGCGGCTGGTGTAGGTTTTCTCGATCCGGTTGTTGATCGCCTTCAGCGGCTTTACGTTCTTGGTCAGGAAGGCGCGGTAGCCCTGCAGGATCGGATCATACTCGGGGGTGAGGCAGTTGAGCGCCGCAACGTTCCACGCCGAACGCAGGTTCCAGACCAACTGATCGTCAGACAGGTCGCTGTTGACTGTCATGCGCGTCCCGTCGGGGCCGCGCGTCGGCATCGTCATCACATAGTACGCGCCGCCCGGCGGGAGCGGACGATAGGGCACGGGCTCGAAAACCTCCTGCACCGGCGGCGGCGGCGGGGGCGGAGGAGGCGGCGGGGCCTTAGCGGCACAACCGGCGAGCAGCGCAGCCCCTGCGAGCGCAGTGATCGCGAGGCCGAACGGCGTGCGGGTGGTCAAAGTGATCCCGACCGGAGCGGACGGGGTGGGAGGCGTATGCGGGGCCGCACTCATAGGGTTGGTCTCTCCTGCTGCGAGCCGGGACGCTGCCAGGGAGCGGCAATGCGCGGCCCCGGCTTGCTCCAGCCTTAAGCGCCGCGATAGCCGTGCCTGCTAACAAAGCAAATGCCCGGAAGCCGTTACAGGCCTCCGGGCATCTGACATTTCAACATTCTTGCGCCGGACCGTTAAGCCCGCCAGCGTTTGCGTGCACCAGTCACTCGCGGTTGCCGAGGAAGCTGAGCAGGAACTTGAACATATTGATGAAGTCCAGATAGAGGCTCAGCGCGCCGAGGATCACGGCCTTGCTGGCAAACTCGGTGCCGCGCAGAGACGCGTATTCGTTCTTCAGGCGCTGCGTGTCATAGGCGGTAAGACCAGCGAAGATCAGCACACCGATCAAGCTGATTGCGTAGTGGAACGCAGGCGACTGCAGGAACATATTGATGACCATCGCCACAATCAGCCCGATCACGCCCATGATGAGGAAGCTGCCGATGCCCGACAGGTTCTTCTTGGTGGTGTAGCCGTACAGCGACAGGCCGGCAAAGGCCGCCGCAGTGGCAAAGAAGGTCGTCGCGATCGAGCCCCCGGTGTAAACCAGGAACACCGACGAAAGCGACAGGCCCATCAGCGCCGCAAAGCCCCAGAACATCAACTGGAGCGTACCAGTGCTGAAGCGGTTGGCACCGAAGCTCATCGCGAACACGATCGCGATCGGCGAGAGAGCCACGATCCAGCGCAGGATGCCGCCGGTGAAGATCGTCTCGGCCACACCGCTGGTGAACGCCAGCAGCGCCACGATGCCGGTCAGCATGATGCCCGACGTCATGTAGTTGTAGATTGAGAGCATGTGCGATCGCAGGCCCTCGTCGTAGCTTGCGCGGCCAGCGACATCGCCTCCGGCGCGGGGCACGGAGCCAAAACGCTGCGCGTTACGCGAGGGGTCATTCCAGTCAGCCATTGCGGAACCCTTAGCCTTTCCATGTGGGAGCGCGGAAATCCCTGTGCTCTCCAGAATTGGCAATATCGGAGTTTCGGCAACGCTTTTCAAGTAAAACCGGATTGCAAAGCGTGCAATCCATTCAGCTTAACGAGCGTTAATATTAAGCGTCTCGCGAGAGTGCCGCGCCTTTCTCGGCGGTGACGCGAAGGGTTTCGGTGAGCAACCGCCGCAGCGCCGCACCATCGTCGAGCACGTTGAGCCCCTCGCGGGTCATGCCGCCGGGGCTTGCCACTCTGTCGGCGAGGCTCGCGGGACCTACGTCCGAGGCTGCTGCGAGCGCCGCTGCGCCCTCGACCATGGCGAGCGCAAGCGCATCGGCGGTGGACTTTTCGAGCCCGAGATCGACCGCCGCACCGGCAAGCGCGTCGATAAAGCGGTAGACGAAGCCCGGCCCCGATCCGGCGAGCGCGGTTACGAGATCGAACTGCGCCTCATCATCAAGCCACACGGCGCTGCCCAGCACATCGTATAGCGCAAACAGCGCCTCGCGAGCGGGCGCGTCAAGGCCCCGCTCGGCGAGGATCACTGGCGACTTGCCGATCCGCGCGGCAAGGTTGGGCATCACGCGCACATGCGCCCGCGCCGCCGGAAAGGCCGCGCCGAGCTGATCGAGCGTGATCCCAGCGAGCAGCGAGCACACGGTCGCGCCTTCGCCGGTCAGTCCCTGCAACCCCGACCCCAATATCCCGAGCTGCTGCGGCTTGAACCCGAGCAGCACGGCGTCATGCCCCGCTGCGGAGGCTGCGTCGGCGCTGCGGTAAAGCGTCACGCCCTGGGGCGCTTGCGGCAGTGCCGGATCGAGTACGGCAAAGCGCGCCGGATCCTCGCCCGCCGCTAGCCAACCGGCAAGCATCGCCCCGCCCATATTGCCGCAACCGATGATGAGGAGGTGGTTGGTCACGTAAGCGGCGCTCAGGCCTCGCCCGCAGCGTCGACCATCGCCGCTTCGAGCGCCTCACGCGGGGTCTTGCCGCCCCACAGCACGAACTGGAATGCGGGGTAGAAGCGGTCGCACTCGTCGATCGCGCTCTCGACCAGCGCCTGCGCCATGTCGAGGCTCAGCCGCCCGTGATCGCCCAGCAGGGCGCCGTGGCGATACAGCAGCACGTCGCCGTTCGACCAGATGTCGAAGTGCCCGAGCCACATCTGCTCGTTGACGAGACACAGCAGCTCATAGGCCGCCGCGCGCTTGTCATCGGTCACGCGGATATCAGGCAGGCACAGGAATTGCAGCACGCTGTCTTCCGCCCGCCAGATCGCCCGCAGCTGGTAATTGGCCCAGCTGCCTTGGACCTCGCCAGTCATCTCGTCGTCGGAGACCATCTCGCACGTCCAGCCACGCGCCGCGAACAGGCTGGCGAGCATGTCGACGGGGGCGGCATCGTCCTCGGCGGTGTAGTCCATGTCTTGCGCTCTCATGGCCGGGCTTTCGCGTTTGCAGGAAACTTGGGTGCAGGAAACTTGGGTGCAGGAAACTTGGGTGCAGGAAACTTGGGTGCAGGAAACTGGAGGTTTGGGATCGGGGGAACCATCGGGGCACGGATTGGACGCGAAGCGGGCCGCTTGGCAATCACATGGGCTGGAGCGGCTGGGGAGAATTGGACAGAGTTGTGCAAAGCCTGTGCACAGAAACTGGAAATACCGCGAGCCGCGTTACTTAAGTAATTGAACCACTTCACCTTCATCGCTGACGAACGGGAAGCTGTCGAGGTCCTTGCCCTTGAGCGTGCGGACCAGCGCCTGCGCCTTGTCGCGATTGTCGAGGGGGCCGACCAGCAAGCGGTTCGTCTCGCCCCAGCGCGCAGTGAAGGGCTTGAGCTTGGCTAGCGGCGCGCCGCCTTCCCTCGCGATGCGCTTCCAGTCGAAGGCAAGCGCAGGGATCTTCTTGCCGGTAGCCACCTGCACCCAGATCCGGCTGGGGTGGAGAGGCTTGGGAGGCTCCTTCTTCTTGGGCTTCTCGGCAGGCTTGGCAGCGGGCTTCGCGGTCTCCGGAGCGAGCACGGGCTGCACTGCGACCTCGCGGCGCACCTCGATTCGCGAGATGTCGACCGCATCGGTGCCCGCGCGGGCATCGGGCAGCGGCGCGCCGAGATCAGCGAAGGCATCGGCAACGCGCTGCTGCGGGGGGTTCAGGGGAGCCGCCGAAACGGTGACCGGCGTGACGCTAACCGACCTTAGGGGCGTCACGCGGGTCGGGGCAGCTGCCTTGCCCTGTGCAGGCGCAGGCGCTGCTGTCGGAGATCCTAGAGGCGGGCCGGACGGCGCGAGGCGGCTGTCGGCGCGCTCCTCGGCCGCAAAGCGCGCGAGGCGCGGATCGTCGCGGCCAATATCGGCAGCGCGCGGGAATATGCCGAGATTGGCCGCCGCCGCCTGCTGCGGCTTGGTGAGGCGCGGCATGTAACCGAGATAGGGCACCAGCCGGGTGGCGAGATCGCGCGGCATGACCTGCTCGACGATCGCGGTCGCGCGGTCTGCGTTGCCCAGGATCGCGAGCCCGAAGGCGCGCGCGCGCTGGGCCGCCATGTCGCGCCGGTCGAGCAGCGGGCGCAGTGTCTCCTCGAAGCGCGCACGGTTGCCGGTGATCGCGTAGCTGATCGCCAGCCGCCGCCGCGCTTCGTCATTGGCGGGATCGAGCTGGAGGGCGCGCACATAGGCTGTCTGCGCGGCGGCAGGCTCGCCGACCAAGTCGAGCGTCAGCGCGCGGTCGGTCGTCACCGCCTGCTCGGGAACGCCCGCGGCGAGCGCGCGGTCGAACTGAATCAAGGCTTCCCCCGCCCGGCCCGAACGCAAATAGACCGAACCCAGCCCCTGAGCGGCGCCGGGGCTGCCCGGATCGACCTCGGCAGCGCGGCCGAAGAAGCCGATCGCCGCCTCAAGATCATCGACGCCGAGCGCGGCCTGCCCCGCCTCGATCAGCGTATCCCGGGCGCGCGGTTCCTTGGCAAGCGCCAGCAGCGCACGGTTGAGACGCTGGACTTCGGGCGAAGGGAGAGCCTGCACCACGGGCTGCGCGAAGCTATCCTGCGCGGCCAAACCCTGACCCGGGCCTGCGGGGAGCAGAGCGAAGGCCAGTGCAAGGGCACTTGCTGCAGAGAGGCGCGACACCATTGCTCGTGTTCTATCCTGCTCCGCGCAGCCCGCCAGTTGCTCCGCCGCGCAGCACGACCAGCAGGGCCGCGCGCGCGCCGAACGGCTCAGCGGAGCGAGTGTTACTGGTTGTTCTGCCGGCCGAGGAAGCGCGGAATGCTGAGCGCCGGGCTATCATCGCCGTCATCATCATCATCATCGTCGCGCGCTGTGCTGCGCGACAGATTGGCCATACGTTCGAACAGCGTGCTGCCCGCACCGCCGCCGCCGCCGCCTTCGTTGCTGCCGCCAAGCAGCGAGCGTCGCCGTCCGCCGCCGAGCTTGGCTTCGACCGGGCGGTTTTCTGCCGCGAGCCGGTCGGCGCTGGCGAGGAGATCGTCCTGCGCCGGGCCTTCGAGATCATCACCGGCATCGGCATCGCTGTAGGGGGTATAGCCTTCATCGAGATCGAGTGAGCCGTCGTCAGCCGGGGGCGTGACCGCCGGAGCGGCCTCCGTCGCGCCGTAGCCGAGGCTGCGCTCGTCCGCGTCGCGCAAGCCCGCGAGCGGGTCGACGATACCGTCGACGTCGTCGTCATATTCCTGGCCGTAACCGTCTCCGGCCTGCATGCCGGTCAATTCGAAGGGCGCGGCGGGCGGGTAGGTGCCGTCCTCGTCCTCGGCCTCTTCGGCGAGATCGAGCATGTCGACGTCGTCGTCGTCATCGTGCGATGCCGCGGGCGTCGCGCCGAGATCATAGGTCGGCTTGACAGCAAAAGTTACTGCGGTCGCAGCGTAAGGCGCTTCCCCGACCGGGGGCAGTTCGACCAGTCCCTCGTCCTCGGAGAGTTCGAGCACCGGGCGCTTGGGCGCACGCGGGCCGCCGAGCGAGACCGACTGCTGGCGCTCGACATAACCGATCGCGCTCTGCTCGATCCCGGTGGCAACCACCGAGACGCGGATCTTGCCCTTGAGGTCGGGATTAAATGCCGAACCCCAGATGATGTTCGCGTCTTCGTCGACCAGTTCGCGGATGTGGTTCGCGGCTTCGTCGACTTCGAGCAGGCGCATATCCTCGCCGCCGATGATCGAGATGATGACGCCCTTGGCGCCCGCCATGCTGACACCGTCGAGCAGCGGATTGGCGATGGCCTGCTCTGCCGCGTCCAACGCGCGGTTCACGCCTTCGCCCTCGCCGGTGCCCATCATCGCCTTGCCCATCTCGCTCATCACCGAGCGCACGTCGGCAAAATCGAGGTTGATGAGGCCCGGCATCACCATCAGGTCGGTGATCGAACGGACGCCCTGCTGCAGCACTTCGTCGGCAAGCTGGAAAGCTTCCTTGAAGGTGGTCTCGGCCTTGGCGACCAGGAACAGGTTCTGGTTAGGGATCACGATCAGCGTGTCGACGTGGCGCTGGAGCTCCTCGATCCCCGCGTCGGCGGCGCGCATCCGGCGGGTGCCTTCGAACAGGAAGGGCTTCGTGACGACGCCAACAGTCAGCACGCCCATCCGGCGCGCGGCTTCGGCGATGACGGGCGCGGCGCCGGTGCCGGTGCCCCCGCCCATCCCTGCGGCGATGACGCACATGTTGACGCCTTCGAGCGCCTTTTCGATCTCGGCAGTGGTTTCCTCTGCCGCAGCCTTGCCGACTTCGGGACGCGCGCCCGCGCCAAGGCCGCCGGTGATATCGGGCCCGAGCTGGATGCGACGTTCCGCCGGAGAGGTGCTTAGCGCCTGCGCATCGGTGTTGGCGACGATGAACTCGACGCCCTCGATCTCGGCCGCGATCATGTTGGCGATGGCGTTACCGCCAGCACCGCCAATGCCGATGACAGTGATGCGGGGACGCATATCGTCGATCGCCGCGGGTCCGATATTGATGCTCATCAGCTGGTCCTCCAGGCGCGGGGTCGCGACTTCTACAATCTATCCGCCCGCTTATAACGACTGTGACATATTCAGTGTCATCATTTTATAGCGGCAGAGCCCTTATCCACAGTGGGGGCCGCCTAAAAATACTCGCGCGCGGCGCGCAGCAGCCGCATGACGAGCGCCATGAACCCGCTCTCGCGCGCGAAAGCCTTGTAAACCCCGCTACGGCCCGTGCCCACCGCCCTGATGTCGACCGGATCGTCGGCGGCATAAAGGCACAGGCCTGCGAGCGTGGCGAAGCCCGGCGCGTGGTGCGCTTCGGGCATCCCGGCGAGCTGCGGCGGGCGGCCGAGCCGCACCGGCTGGCCGAGCGCGCCCTGCATGAAGTCCGCCATACCGGCCAGCTCCGCCCCGCCGCCAGTCAGCACCACAGGGCCTGCGCGGCTGCCGGAGAAGCCGATCGCTTTCAGCGCCTTGCCGATCTCGCCGGCGAGCTCCGCAAGCTGCTGGGTGACCACAGCAATAAGTTCGGCGCGCACGATCCGGTTCTTGTCGTCCGCCCCGCGTGCCAGTGGGCCGACGAGCGTGGCTTCGCTGCCGTCATCCCCCGGTTCCAAGGGCGCGCTGACCGGGATCAGCTCGCGGTGATCGGACGGACTGGCGACAGCCGATCCGGCGACGCATTTCAGCCGCTCGGCCTGGCTGCGGCGGATGCCGAAGCTGCTGGCGATGGCGTCGGTGATCGATCCCGAACCCATCGGCACCGCGTGCAGCCCGAGCAGCATTCCGCCTGCAAACACCGCAACATTGGTGATGTCCGCGCCGATCTCGACCAGCGCGACGCCAAGCTCGCGTTCCTCGGGGGTCAGGCAGGCATGGCCCGCCGCAAGCGGCGCAGCGACCACGCCCTCGACTTCAAGATGCGCGTTCTGCACCGCCTCTGTGAGGTTGCGCACCGGCGCGCCGTCCGCCAGCATCACGTGGATATCGACCCCCAGCCGTTCGGCATGAAGCCCGCGCGGGTTGGCGACGCCGTGTGCGCCATCAAGCGTATAATGCGCTGGCTGGGCGTGGAGCACACGGCGGCCGTCGGGCTGGATCATGTCCTGCGCCTCGATCAGCAGTTGCTCGACATCCTCGTCCTCGATCCGCCGTCCGCCGATCTCGATATCGACCGCCACTACGTGGCTGGCGAGCCCCGCTCCGGCGCAGGCAATCCACACCGAGCGCACAGGTGTCCCAGCGCTGCGCTCGGCGCGCTCGACCGCGTCGCGGATCGCGTGGGCGGCGGCGCCCATGTCGGTGACATAGCCGCGCTTGATCCCGGCGCTGGCGCGGTGCCCGGAGCCCAGCACCTGCAATTCCCCTGTCTCGGTCTCGCCGACAATCATCGCCGAGATGCGAAAAGATCCGACATTGACCGCCGCATAGGTGCGCGCGAGGCGGCGGGGCGCGGGGGTGCGAGCAGCGGGGTTCTGGGCCATCAGGTGGTCTCCCCTTCCTCGGGCGCGGCGACGACCTTGGGCTTGCCCACTGCATCGGGCAGGCGCAGGTAGAGCCGCGGCGGGGTACGCATGTCGAAAGCGATGACCTTGCCGCCAAGCAGGCGGTTCTTGCCGTCCAGCCGCGCGAATTTGACCAGCGCGGTCGCCGCCTCGACCTCGCCTTCGGGCAGCGCGAGCAATTGCCCGGTCGTGAAGGTGAGGTTCCAGCGGCGGTTGCCGACCCACTCGGCGGCCTCGACTTTGGGGGCGAGCGCAGGAGCGGCGGCGAGCAGCGTCACGAGCGCAGGTGCCTGCCGCCCCGCGCCCGGCCCGGCGAGGCGCAGCATGTCCTTGGTCTTGTCGGCGGCGATCGGCTCAAGCTCGACACCGGCCGCGTCGATCAGCATCAGCCGGTCGGGCTTTTCGAGCACCGCGTGCGGCTCGCGCTCGACGATGTCGATGGCAAGGGTGTGGGGCAGCTGGATCGAAACCCGCGCGTCCTTGACCCACGGCAGCGCGCGCAATTCTTCACGCAGCTTGCCGATATCGACATCGGGCATCGCCTCATTGCGGGTGGCAAGCGCGCGGGCATAAACCTGCTGCTCGTCCATGCGGGCCGTACCGGTGACGCGCACGTAGCGCACCGCAAAGCCGGCGTCGGCGGCGATCTTGGCGACCTGCGCCTGCGCCAGCGCAGGCACGCCTGCAAGGCTGGCGATGATCAGGGCGATGCCGACCGTGCCGCCGATGATCGCGGCAAGCCAGATGCGGCTCCACTGTTCTTCGGTGAAGGGCAGGATGCCCATCGCCCGGTCGACCACGCCGCTCGCCTGCCCGCGTGCCTTACGGGCACTCACCGCGCGGCTCTGCGCCTTGGCGATGCGCCGCACGCCTGAGGTGCCGTTACGCCGGATCTGCTGCGCCATCGAGACCTCCCTTCGCCAGCTTGAGGCCATGGACCCGCAGCGCCTCGGCGACCAGCATTTCGACCAGATCGGCATAGGGAATGCCGCAGGCCGCAGCCTGTTCGGGAACGAGACTCAAGGGCGTCATGCCCGGCTGGGTGTTGGTCTCGAGCACGAACAGCCCGTCCTCGCCCGCCTCATCGTCCCAGCGGAAATCGGTGCGGCTGGTGCCGTGGCAGCCGAGCACCAGATGCGCCTTGACTGCATAGGCCTCGCACAGCGCGGTGATTTCGGGCGGGAGCTTGGCGGGGAAGACGTGGAGCGTCTGCCCGGCGGTGTACTTGTGTTCGTAGTCGTAGAAGCCGTTGTCGATCACCAGTTCGGTCACGCCCAAGGCGCGCGGGCCGTCCGCGCCATCAAGCACTGCCGCCGTCAGCTCGCGGCCCTTGATGAAGGGCTCGGCGAGCAGCTCTGCGAATTCCTGCCACGGGCCGGTTGCCGCAGGGCTGATGGGGTTGCCGACATTGCTGTCCGCCGTGACGATGGCGACGCCCACCGACGATCCTTCGTTGACGGGCTTCAAAACGTAGGGCCGCGGCAGGGGGTCGCGCTCATACAGTTCCTCGCGGGTCACGATCCGCCCGCCGGGCATGGGGATGCCGTGGGGCACCAGCGCCTGCTTGGTGAGCTGCTTGTCGATCGCGATCACCGACGTGGCGAGGCCCGAGTGGGTGTAGGCGAGGCCCATCAGGTCGAGCATCCCCTGAACCGTGCCATCCTCGCCCGGCACGCCGTGGAGCGCGTTGAACACGACATCGGGCTGCGCCTCGGCGAGCCGAAGCGCGACATCGCGGCCCATGTCGATGCAGGTGACGCGGTGCCCGCGCGATTCCAGCGCGTCAGCAACGCCCGTGCCGCTCATCAGCGACACGGGGCGCTCGTTCGCCCAGCCGCCCATCAGGACTGCAATGTGGAGGGGTTTGTCAAAACTCACGGCCGCCCGACCCGCTGGATTTCCCATTCGAGGCTCACGCCGGTTGCGGCATAGACCTTGTCGCGCACCATCTCGCCCAGCCCTTCGATATCAGCGCTGGTGGCGTTGCCGGTGTTGATGAGGAAGTTGGTGTGCTTTTCGCTGACCTGCGCGCCGCCGAGCGTCAGGCCGCGGCATCCGGCCTGATCCACCAGTTCCCACGCCTTGTGGCCTTCCGGGTTCTTGAATGTCGACCCGCCGGTCTTGGTGCGCAAGGGCTGGCTCGCCTCGCGCGCGGCGGCGATGCGGTCCATCACTGCGCCGATTTCCGCGGGATCGCCCGAATGGCCCTTGAAACGCGCGGACACCACAATCACCCCCTCGGGCAGCGCCGAGTGGCGGTAGCCGTAGTCGAGCTCTGCCGCCGACAGCGTGACGAACGAGCCTTCGGGCAGGATCACCGCGCAATCGAGCAGTACGTCAGCTACCTCGCGGCCATAGGCGCCGCCGTTCATGCGCACAAAGCCGCCCACCGTGCCGGGGATGCCGCGCAGGAATTCGAGCCCCGCGATGCCGAGGTCGCGCGCAGTCGAGGCGACCAGAATGCCGCTCGCCCCGCCGCCGCAGGTCAGTTCCAAATCGCCCACGTGCGCGACCCCGGCAAAAGCCTTGCCAAGCCGCACCACCACGCCCGGCACGCCGCCATCGCGCACGATCATGTTCGATCCGAGGCCCAGCGCCATCACCGGGATTGCCCCGTCGAGCCGCTCGAGGAAGCTTTTGAGGTCTTCAAGGTCCGCAGGCTCGAACAGCCAGTCGGCAGGCCCGCCGGTCTTGAACCACGTGTAGGGCGCAAGCGTTGCCTTGCAGGTGAGCTTGCCGCGAATGCCTTCGAGCGACACAGGAACGCCCACCGCGCCCTCGACCGCGCAGGTCGGCGCCGCGCCGTGACCGTCAATATAGGTGTCGCCCGGCTGATTCATGCCGCCCCGCCCCGCTTGGCGGTGATTGCGGAGGCGAGGCCTGCGGCCCAGCGGGTGATATCGCCTGCGCCCATGCACACCACCATGTCGCCCGGCTGGATCTCGCCTGCGAGCACGACGGCGAGCGCGTCGCCCCCGGCGATCTCGCGTGCGGCGCGATGCCCCCGCGCCTTCATCCCAGCCACCAGCGCGGTGTGATCGACGCCGGGGATCGGCTCCTCGCCCGCCGGATAGACCGGGGTGACATAGGCGATGTCGGCATCGTCGAAGCAGGACTGGAAGGCGTCCATCAGGTCATTGAGGCGCGAATAGCGGTGCGGCTGGGCGACCGCGATGACGCGACCTCCCGCCGCCACCGCTTCGCGCGCAGCGGAAAGCACGGCGCGGATTTCGACCGGGTGATGGGCGTAATCGTCGATCACGGTGACGTTGCCGCCATCTACGGCCACGGAGCCGACCTTGGTGAAACGCCGCCGCACTCCGCCAAAGCGCGCAAAGCCGGTGCGGATCACCTCGTTGCTGCAGCCCATCTCGATCGCGACGGCAATCGCGGCGAGCGCGTTCTGGACGTTGTGGCGGCCCGGCATCGGCAGGCGCACGCCTTCGATGCGGCGATCTTCCAGACCGCGCTGACGTACAATCACATCGAAGGTATTGCCCCCGTCTTCGGAGCGGACGTTGACGCCGCAGATGTCGGCCTGGAGCGAGAAGCCGTAGGTCACCACCTTGCGGTCGCGGACTTCACCGATCACCGCCTGCACCACCGGATGATCGACGCACAGCACCGCCGCGCCATAAAAGGGCACGTTATGGATGAACTCCACGAAAGCCCGCTTCACCCCGCCGAAATCGCCGTAGTGCTCCAAGTGCTCGGGATCGATATTGGTGACGACCGCGATCGTGCCGTCGAGGCGCAGGAAGCTGCCGTCGCTCTCGTCGGCCTCGACCACCATCCAATCGCTGTCGCCGAGCCGGGCGTTGGAGCCGTATTGCTCGATGATCCCGCCGTTGATGACGGTGGGATCGATCCCGCCCGCGTCCAGAACCGTTGCGATCATGCTGGTCGTGGTGGTCTTGCCGTGGGTGCCCGCCACCGCGACGGTGGATTTGAGGCGCATCAGCTCGGCCAGCATTTCGGCGCGGCGCACCACGGGGATGCGCGCTTCCAAGGCGGCGGCGACTTCGGGGTTGGTGCGGCGCACGGCGGTGGAGGTGACGACCACGGCGACGCCATCGACGTTCTCGCGCACGTGGCCGACATGCACCGTGATCCCGCGCGCGCGCAGGCGCTCGACGCTCGCACCCTCGGCAATGTCGCTTCCCTGTACCCGGTAGCCCAGATTGTGCATCACCTCGGCGATGCCCGACATGCCGATCCCGCCGATGCCGACGAAGTGGATAATGCCAATATCGGTGCCGACGCCTTTCATTGGTCCGCCTGTTCCTTGGCTGCCTTGCGCGCGGTGCCGGGCGCAGTGCGAATGCTAGCCGTCGCTGAATGCGCGCTCTCGCCCACGCGGATCACGTCCATCAGGTCGACCCCGCTCATGCTTTCGATCAGGTCGGCCAAGTCCTTTGCGGCATCGGGCCTGCCGCAATTGAACGCGCAATGCGCCGCGTTGGCGAGGCTTTGCGGGTTCATCGCCATAGCCTGGATCTGCTTGGCAAGTTCCTTGGGCTGGAAGGCCTCCTGCCGGATCATCCGCGCGCCGCCCGCCTTGACCATCTCGCGGGTGTTGACCGCCTGATGATCGTCGGTCGCGATGGGTAGCGGCACGAGGATCGCCGGGCGGCCCACCGCAGTAAGTTCCGCAATCGTTGAAGCGCCCGCACGTCCGATGAACAGGTGCGCGTCGGCGAGCCGTTCGTGCATGTCCTCGAAATAGGTGCCCAGTTCAGCCGGAATGCCATGCTCGGCGTAGCGTTTGCGCACGGCTTCCAGATCCTCGGCGCGGCACTGCTGGGTGACCTGCAACCGCTGGCGCAAGGCGGGCGGGAGCATCGCGAGCCCATCAGGCACCACCTCGGAAAGGATACGCGCGCCCTGTGAGCCGCCGGTGACGAGGATGCGCAGCAGGCTCTCCTCGGTGAAGGCGGGGAAATCCTGTTGGCGCAGCGCCAGCACCTCGGCCCGGACGGGGTTGCCGACCAGATGCACCTTGGCTGCGTGTTTAGGTTTGAGGCGGCCTACGCTCGCATACGAGGTGGCAACCGCGTCGACGCGGCGCGCCAGCAGGCGGTTCACGCGGCCCAGCACGGCGTTTTGTTCATGCACCACGCTGGGGAGCTTGGCAGAGGTCGCCGCCAGCAGCGCAGGCAGCGCGGGATAGCCGCCGAAGCCGACGATCGCGGAAGGCTCGAAGCTCTCGAACAGGCGCAGCGCCATGCGGCGCCCTTCAAGTACCGCGCGGATGCCCGCCAGCCAGCCGAGCGGGTTCTTGCCAAAGCGCCCGGCGGGCAGCACGTGGGCGGGAAGGAAGTCGGGCTTGCCGGGAATGTTCGCCCCGCGCGCATCGGTGATCAGCGCCACGTGGTGGCCGCGGCTGTGCAGCTCGGCGGCGAGCGCGAAGGCGGGGATGAGGTGGCCTCCCGTGCCGCCCGCAGCGAGCACGTAGTGGCGGGAGGCGCCTGTAGGGGTGGGACTGGTCATGCGCTCGTGTCCTTGCGTTCGATCAGGTCGCGCAGGCTCGTCCCCTCGCGGGCGAGGAACGGATTGCGCCGCGTGATCGCCAGCAATAGCCCAAGCGTGAAGCACACCGCCAGTGTCGATGAGCCGCCATAGGATATCAGCGGCAGGGTCATGCCCTTGGAGGGGAACAGCTTGAGGTTGACGAGGATGTTGATGAACGCCTGCCCCCCGAACTGGGTGATGAGGCCTGCAGCCGCGAGCAGCGCGAAAAAGTTGTCCTCGCCCACCAGCCGGGTAAGCGCGCGCAGCACCAGCGCGCAATAAAGCAGCACGATGAAGGCGCACATGATCAGCCCGAACTCTTCTCCGATCACCGAGAAAATGTAGTCGGTGTGCGCTTCGGGCAGGTTCATCTTGCGCATGCCGAGCCACAGGCCCGTGCCGGTCCAGCCGCCCGCCGTTATGGTGCGCTGGGCCAGGTCGACCTGATCGAAGGCCGTGCCCCCGCCAAGAAAGCCGTCGATGCGGTGGCGGGCGTTATCGTAGAACATATAGGCGAGCGATAGGCCAACCACGCCCACCCCGCCCAGCAATGCGATGCGCTGCCAATGCATCCCGGCGAGCAGCACCATCACCAGCCAGATACCGCCGAACAGGATCGCGTCCCCCAAGTTGGGCTGGAGCATCAGCAGCACCGCAATCAGGCCGAACAAGCCGCTCACGTACCAGATCACCGGCAGGCCGGGATCGCGCACGCGCCAGCTCAGGATCCACGCGCAGATGATCGCAAAGCCGGGCTTCAAAAACTCGGACGGCTGCAAGGACATGCCGATATTGATCCAACGCTTCGCCCCGTTTTTCTCCTCGCCGATGATCGGCACCACGAACAGCAGCGCGAGCATGATCGCGCCCATTACAATGCCGAGTCGGCGCGCAGAATCGCGGCTGAGGAACGACAGCCCGATCATCAGCGTCAGGCCCATCAGCTGGAAGACGATATGCCGCTTTAAGAACATGAAGTCGGCGACCCGCGCGTTGGCGGTCGAGAGCTGGTCGGCGCTTGCAGGCGAGGCGGCGGCGACCGCGACTAGGCCGACGCCCATCAGCACGAGGATCAGCAGCAGCAGCACCTTGTCGATCTCGCGCCACCACACGCGCGCCATGTCGCGCCACCGCCGCGCCACCGGGGCGGGCGGCAGATAGCTCCCGCTACCGCGCGCGGCCGGGGTGTAAAGCGGCGCATTCATGGCAGTTCGCTCCGCGCGGGCACTTCGTCGCAGGTGTCGCAGCCGGTGATCACGCCGACCATCTGGCGGAAGTGATGCCCGCGCTTTTCGTAGTCGCGGAACTGGTCGTAGGACGCGCAGGCGGGCGACAGAAGCACCACATCACCGGCGCGCGCGGCTTCCTCGGCGCGGCGCACGGCCTCGCTGATGAGCTCGCAGCGTTCGACCTTGACCTGCCCTTCGAGAAGGTCGGCGAACATCGGCCCGGCCTCGCCCACGGTATAGGCGGCGGCGACGTTGCCGAGATGGTCGGCACACGCTCCCAACCCGTCTTCCTTGGGCAGCCCGCCGACGATCCAGTGGATCCGGGGAGCACCATCGTTGATCGCTGCCGCAGGCGGAAAGGCGGCGAGCGCGGGGGCGGCGGAGGCGGCGTTGGTCGCCTTGCTGTCGTTGATGTAGACGACGCCCTTGGCTTTGCAGACCCGCTCCATGCGGTGCGGCAGCCCGCCATAGGTGGCGAGGCCTTGCGCGATCTGGTCGTCGGTGAGGCCGAGCTGGCGGCAGATCGCGGCCGCCACGGCAGCGTTCTGGGCATTGTGCGGACCTGCCAGCGAGGGCGATCGCCCCTCAGCAAGGCCTGCAGCGTCGAGGTCGGCAGTCTTGACCCGCACCAGCGGCTTGCCTTCCGCCGCCAGCCGATCGGCGATCGCGCAGGTGGGCGCGTCCTCGTCGCAGACCAGCGCCGTGGTGCCGCCCGTTTGCATCTGGAACAATTGCTCCTTGGCCGCGGCATAGGCGACGAAATCGGCATAGCGGTCCAGGTGGTCAGGCGTGATGTTGGTGAGCGCGGCGATGTCGCAATCGAGCGTGAAGGTGAGGTCGATCTGGAAGCTCGACAGCTCGAGCACATATACCCCGATCCCCTTGTCATTTGGCGTCAGCGGCTCCTGCCCGAGGATCGGATCGCCGATATTCCCGCCCATCACGCACGGAACGCCCGCGGTCTTGAGGATGTGGTGGGTGAGCGCAGTGGTGGTCGACTTTCCGTTGGTGCCGGTGATGCCGACCACGCGGTGCGGCGGCAGACTGGCGCGGGCCTGCGCGAAAAGCTCGATATCGCCGATCACCGGCAGGCCGTACTGCCAAGTGTGCGGACCAATGGGGTGCGTGTTCAGCGCCACGCCCGGCGAAACGACCACGCCCGCAAATCCGGTAAGGTCGAGCTCCAGCGGGTCGATCAGCCGGCAGCGGCCCTCGAAGACGTCGCGCGCGTGCGGCTGGCGGTCCCAGCCGATCACTTCCGCCCCGCTCGCCAGCAAAGCCTCGGCCGCCGCCGCGCCCGAGCGCGCGAGGCCGAGCACCGCGTAACGCTTGCCGGCAAAGGCGGGGGAGGTGATCACGTAGGCCGCCCCTCCCTTACCGGAGTTTCAGCGTAGACAGGCCGATCAGCGCAAGCACGATGGCGACGATCCAGAAGCGGATCACAATCTTGCTCTCGCTCCAGCCGAGCTGCTCGAAGTGGTGGTGGATGGGGGCCATGCGGAACACCCGCTTGCCGGTGCGCTTGAACCAGAACACCTGCACGATGACGCTGACCGCCTCGACCACGAACAGCCCGCCGACGATCGCCAGCACGACTTCATGGTGCGAGGCGACCGCGATCGCGCCGAGCGCGCCGCCCAGAGCCAGCGAGCCGGTGTCGCCCATGAACACCGCAGCAGGCGGCGCATTGAACCACAGGAAGGCGAGCCCCGCTCCCATGATCGCCGCGCAGAAGATCGCCAGATCGCCAGCGCCCGGCACATGCGGGATGCCGAGATAGGCGCTGTAATCCGCGCGGCCCGCCAGATAGCAGATGATCGCAAAGGTCCCCGCAGCGATGATCACCGGCATGATCGCAAGGCCGTCCAATCCGTCGGTGAGGTTCACCGCATTGCCCGCGCCGACGATCACGATGGCGGCAAAGACGTAATAGGCCGGCCCCAGCGGAATGCTCACGCCGGTCAGGAAGGGCAGGTAGAGGTTGGTGTTGATCTGGCTGACGATCAGCCACGAGGCGACGCCAGCAACAACGAACTCCGCCGCCAGCCGCGCCCGTGCGGACACGCCCGCGTGGCTGTTCTTGGTCACCTTGTCATAATCGTCGAGAAAGCCGATCGCCCCAAAGCCGATGGTCACCGCAAAGCACGCCCAGACAAACGGGCTCGACAGGTTCATCCACAGCAGCAGCGAAAGCGTCAACGAGACAAGGATCATGAGCCCGCCCATTGTCGGCGTGCCGCGCTTGGCAAGGTGCGACTGCGGGCCATCCTCGCGGATCGGCTGGCCCTTGCCCTGGCGTACGCGCAGGATGTTGATGAAGCGCGGGCCGATCAGCAGACCGATCAGCAGCGCGGTCATCAGCGTCGCGCCCGCACGGAAGCTCTGGTAGCGCACCAGGTTGAGGATGCCTTCGAAGCCAAGCCACTCGGCAAGCAGATAGAGCATGCATTCTTCCTTTGGTGCCCGGACCTGCGGGCCTCAGCCTCCCGCGCGGGCGTCCTTGGTATAATGTGCCACGAGCCTGCCCAATCCGACCGAATTGGAACCCTTCACCAGCACCGCATCACCCTGCGCGAGACCGAATTGCGCGAGCGCCGCGATCGCCTCGGCAGGCGTCTCGCAATGCGCGAAGGTGAGGCCCTTGCCAAGCAAGGGGTTTGCACCTTTCCCCAGTTCCCCAAGCCCGAGTCGATCAGACCCGAGTTCCTGACCAAGCGCGCGCATCTCGTCGCCGACGAGGATCGCGTGGGTCACGCCCGCCTCGATAATCGAGCCTGCAAGCTGGCGGTGGAAAGTCTCGGTAAAGTCGCCCAGTTCCTTCATGCTACCCAGCACTGCGATGCGGCGGGTCGCGGTGGTGGCGGCCAAGGTCTTGAGCGTCGCGCGCATCGAGGCAGGGTTGGCGTTGTAGCTCTCGTCGATGAGGAGTGCAGTGCCGCCGGCGGCTGCGATGGTGTGCCGCGCGCCCCGGCCTTTCAATCCGCCCATTTCGGCAAGTGCGAGGCCGGCGCTGGCAAGGTCGCCGCCCGCTGCGCGCACCGCGGCCATCACGCCCAGCGAGTTGACGATCCAGTGCTCGCCCGGCTCGGCGATGGTGTAGCAGACGCGCCTATCGCCCAGATCGGCGGTGACCAGCGAACCGCCGCCCGCTGCGGGAATGGCGTCGAGCAGCCGCACGTCGGCGGTCTTGGCGCGGCCGAAGGTGACAATGTGCGCACCGCAGGCCTTGGCGTGGCCGATCATCCGCTCGGTCCATTCGCTGTCCGCCGGAATGATCGCGATGCCGCCCGGCACAAGGCCGGTGAAGATCTGCGACTTCTCGTTGGCGATCGCCTCAAGGCTGCCGAGTTTGTCGATATGTGCAGGCGCGATGGTGGTGATCAGCGCCACGTGCGGGCGGGCGTGGGCGGACAGGGGCGCGATTTCGCCCTGGTTGTTCATGCCCATTTCGAACACGCCGAATTTGGCACGGGCGGGCATCCGCGCAAGGCTCAGCGGCACGCCGACATGGTTGTTGTAGCTGCGCACTGAACGATGCGCTGCGCCGCGGCTGGCGCGGTCGAGGCAGGCGAAGATCGCCTCCTTCACGCCGGTCTTGCCAACCGATCCGGTGATGCCGATCCGCACGGCTTCCACCGCCCGGTCGCGCGCTGCGTGGGCGAGGTCGTGCAGCGCCTTGGTGGTATCGGCGACCAGCACGTGGGGAAAGTCCACCGGGCGATCGACGATTGCGACGACCGCGCCCTTGGCGAAGGCGACTTCGATGAACTTGTGCCCGTCCATCGCCTCGCCTTTCAGCGCCACGAAGACATCGCCCGGCTTGACGTCGCGCGAGTCCATTTCGACGCCCGAGGCTTCAAAATTGTGGCTGGAGATACCGCCGGTCGCGGCTTCGATTGCGGCGGCGTTCCACAGCGCGAGCGGGAGCGCATCGCGCGCGGTGACAGGCCAGGCGTGCAGCATCGGGTGGGCAAGCGGCGCGTTCATTAGCACTGTCCTCCGGCGCACGCGCGCGCCACTTCGACATCGTCGAAAGCTTCGATCCGCATCTGATCTCCTGACCCGAATATTTGACCCTGTTCGTGGCCTTTGCCGGCGATGAGCACAATGTCGTGCGGCCCGGCTTCCCCAATTGCGGCGGCAATCGCGGCGCGGCGGTCGCCGATGTCGCGCAGTGTGCCGCTTGGCGCTCCGGCGAGGATCGCGGCGCGAATGCTCGCAGGGCCTTCGCTGCGCGGATTGTCGTCGGTGACGATGGCAAGATCGGCAGCGCGCGCGGCGACAGCGCCCATTTCGGGGCGCTTGCCTGCGTCGCGGTCGCCGCCTGCACCGAACACGGCGATCAGCCGGCCGCCGTCTGCCACGTGCGGGCGCAGCGCGGCGATGACCGCTTCCAGCGCGTCGGGGGTGTGCGCGTAGTCGACATAGACAGGAGCGCCTGCCGCATTGATCGCCGCGCGCTCCAGGCGTCCGCGCACCGGCTGCAGCCGCGACAGGGCGTCAAAGGCGGCGGAGACACTCACGCCGGTTGCCATCGCAAGCCCTGCTGCGACCAGCGCGTTGGCGGCTTGATAGGCCCCGATCAGCGGCAGGTTGACCTTCTTCGTCTCGCCCGCGTGTTCAATAGTCAGCACCTGCCCAAGCTGGCCCGGTTCGCGCGCGGCAAGGCGCAGGAAGCTGCCGCCCTCGCCCACGCTGAGCACCCGGAGCCCGCGCGCCTCGGCCTGAGCGATAGCGCGCGCGGTCCACTCCGAACCCCCGCCTGCCCCCATGCCTCCCCCCATGGCCCCCCCCATGGCTCCCCCCGTGGCTCCGACGTGGATCACCGCCGGACTGCCCGGCGCGACCACTTCGGTAAACAATCGCATCTTGGCGGCGAAATAGGCCTCCATCGTGCCGTGATAGTCGAGGTGGTCGCGGCTGAAATTGGTGAAAGCCGACGCCGCCAGCGTCAGCCCCTCGTTGCGATATTGCGAGAGCCCGTGGCTCGAGGCCTCGTAGGCGACATGGGTGACGCCCTCGCGCGCAAGGCCTGCCATATTGGCGAGGAAGGTGACGATGTCGGGCGTCGTCAGCCCGGTGGAGATGCTGCCGTCAGGCGTGGTGACGCCCAGCGTGCCGATGCTCGCCGCGCGTTCGCCAGCCATGCGCCAGATCTGGCGGGTCATCTCTACGCAAGAGGTCTTGCCGTTGGTCCCCGTCACCGCAAGGATGATGCCCGGATAGGGCGCGAAAAAGCCTGCCGCGAGGCGTGCAAAGCCCTTGCGCGGGTTGGCGTCAGCGATGTGGAGTGCGCCTGCGACTGTGGCCTGGGGCCGCGCAACGACGGCGATTGCGCCCGCTCGAACCGCCGCAGGAATGAAGTCCTCGCCATTGACCGCTGCGCCCTGAAACGCGCCGAACACGGTTCCGGGTGCAACCTTGCGGTGATCGATGGCAAAGCCGGTGACGCCAGGATCACATGGGGCATCGCCCTCACCCGGCAGGCCAGCAGTGCGCAGAAGCTCGCCCAATCTCATTGGCGGTGCCTCATTCGCCCTTATCCACCAGGTAGCGCAGGTCCGAGATGTCGACGTCGCGTGTGTCGTCGGGCTGAACGCCCAGCATCGGGCCGATGCGCGGCACCAGCTTGCCGACGATCGGCGCCGAGGTGAAGGCGGCGGTGCGCTGGAAGCTCGACGCAATCGTCCCCTTGGGCTCGTCGACCACCACCACCACGACATAACGCGGCGCGTCCATCGGGAAGGCGGCGGCAAAGGAGGATACCAGCTTGGTCTTGTCGTAGCCGCCGCGCCCGGCCTTTTCCGCCGAGCCGGTCTTGCCGCCCACGCGGTAGCCCGGCGCATCGGCGGTTTTGCCTGTGCCGTAGAGCGAGATCATGCGCAGCATCTGGCGCATCCGCGAGGAGGTCGATTCCTTGAACACCCGCTTGCCCCGCGGCACATCGGCAGGCGCAAGCTTCATCAGTGTGGACGGACGCCAGATACCGCCGTTGACCATCGCGGCATAGGCGCTGGCGAGATGCAGCGGGGTCACCGCGAGGCCATGGCCAAAGCTCACGGTCATGTTGGTGACGCGGCTCCACGGGCCTTGCGGCCAGATCGGGCGGCCCTTGGCGGGCAGTTCGATGAACGGACGGCGATCCATGCCAAGGTCGATCATCGTCTTGCGCAGCTTCTCTGCGCCCATTGCATCGCCGACCCGCGCCGTCACCGTGTTGGAGGAGTGCACCAACGCCTGCGGCACGTTGAGGCTCGGCCCAAGCGGGTGCGAATCCTTGATGCTGCGCTTTCCGACCGCGACAGGGCTGGCGTCCCATTGCTTGCCGAGGTCGCGCACCACGCCTGCATCGATCGCGGCCGCCACGGTCAGCGGCTTGAAGGTCGAGCCGAGTTCGTAGACCCCGTTGGTGGCGCGGTTGAAGACGTTGACCGCCCCGGCGGCGCCGGCCGTGTTGGGGTCAAATTCTGGGAGCGAAGCCATCGCCATCACCTCGCCGGTATCGACATCGAGCACGATGCCCGCAGCCCCGATGGCGTTGGTTGCAAGCATCCCGCGGCGCAGCTCGTCCTCGAGCGCGCCTTGGACCCGCACGTCAATCGACAGAGCGACGGGCTGCATACGCTTGTCGGCGTCGCTCAGCCGCGCGTCGAGCACCTGCTCCATGCCGGTCTGGCCGCCCTTTTCCTCGACCACATAGCCAAGCACGTGGGCCGCAAGCGTGCCTTGGGGGTAGTAACGGTCGGTCTCGCGCGGGATCTCGAGCGCGACTTCGCCCAGCGCGAAAACGCGGTTGGCTTCCTCGGGCAGGATGCGGCGGCGCAGGTAGCCGGACTTGCCCGAGGCAAGGCGCCTGGCCATGCGCGCCTCGTCGATATCGGGGAAGATCGCCTTCAACTGGCGTGCTGCCTCGGCTGACGAGTGCACCAGCGGCGAACCGTTGTCGCCCATCGCGCCGGGCTCGAACCACAGCGAATAGGCCGGGAAGGCACGCGCGAGCGGGGTGCCGTTGCGGTCGGTGAGCTCGCCGCGCGGCGGCATCAGCGCCTCTTCAAGGCTGGTGCGCTGCGGCGCGGTTCCGGCAAAGCCCAGCGAGGCGATACGCAGCAACGCGATCAGCGCGATGAGGGCAAAGCCGACAAACAGCCACAGCACCCGCACGCGGGCCAGCCACAGGAGCCGGGCGCGCAGGGTGACACTGGGAAGGCGGCCAGCAGGCATGACCGGCGTTGCGGCGGTCATTGAGACCGCCATCATGTTCATTCGCCGAGTCCCTGTGCGGTAAGGCCCTGTGCGGTAAGGCCCTGGGCGGCGAGAGCCTTGGCGAGGCGCGGTGTTTCGGCCTTGGCGGGGCGGATCGGCGAGGCCTCGATTAGGAAGTCGCCAAAGGCCTGGGCGAATACCGCGCCTGCATCCTTCTCGGTTGCCGCCGAAGCGAGCGTGACCTTTGTGCCCGAAATCGGCGAGCGCATCGCCGCGTCGGTTGCAGCGTCGCCCTCAGCGCCATCGCCGATGTCGGCGCGGGCGAGGCGGATCGGGTTTGGCGCATCGGGGCCGCGCGCCTCGCCAAGGCTCGCCAGCTGGCGCTCCCCGTCGAGGAACTGCCCGGAACGCGGCGCGGCGTAGCCAAACTCGACCTGGTTCCACTCGGCGAGCTGGCGCTGGTTGGCGCGCGTTTCGAACTCGGTCTCGAGCAGCAGCTTCTCGCGCTCCAGCGAAATCAACTGGCGCTCGGCGAGCAGCACCTCGCTTTTGACCGCATGGACCTTGAAGCTGAGCACCGTGACCAGCGCCAAGCAGATCGCCAGCACGGCGGCCCAACCCAGCGAACGGGCTTGTGAGCTGTTCATCATGCGGCGAGGCTCCTCGGGTTGGCGATGGTGCGGACGGCGTGGCGCAAGGTCGACGAGCGCGCGCGCGGGTTGCGCGCGATCTCGGCCTCGGAAGGACGAATAGCCTTCGAGAGTTGCGCGAAAGTGGGCGCAGGCCCGGGGATTTCCCCGGGCATGTGGCGCGACACTGAACGGCCCGCGCCGCTGGCAGCGCGCAGGAACTGCTTGACGATGCGGTCTTCCAGACTGTGGAAGCTCACCACCGCGAGCACCCCGCCGGGCACCAGCAGCGCTTCGGCAGCGGCAAGGCCAGCCTCAAGCTCGCCCAGCTCGTCGTTGATGTGGATGCGCACCGCCTGGAAGGTGCGGGTCGCCGGGTCCTTCTTGTCGTGCGGCTTATGGCCCAGCGCGCGGCGCACCACGCGGGCCAGCTCGCCGGTGGTCACAAGCGGGCGCGCGGCGACGATCGCGCGGGCAACGCGGCGCGACTGGCGCTCCTCGGCATAGAGGTAGAGCACGTCGGCGATGGCATCTTCGTCGGCGGTGTTGAGGAAGTCGGCGGCGCTCTCGCCATCGCGGCTCATGCGCATGTCGAGCGGGCCGTCATGCATAAAGGCAAAGCCGCGGGACCCCTGATCGAGCTGCATCGAGGAGACGCCGATGTCCATCACCACGGCATCGACCTGCCCGGCGCCAATCGCGGCCAGCTCCTCGCGCATCGCTGAAAAGCGCGCGCGGTGGAGCGCGAGGCGGCCATCATAACGGGCGACCAGCGCCTGCCCGGCCAGGATGGCGTCTGGATCGCGGTCAAAGGCGTGAACGCTTGCGCCTGCTTCAAGCAGCGCGGCGGTGTAGCCGCCCGCGCCGAAGGTCGCATCGATAATGGTCATGCCGGGGCGCGGCTGGAGGGCGGCGACCACCTCATCGAGCAGCACGGGGATGTGGGGAGCAGCGCTGGAAAGTTCGGGCGTCATTCCGCAGGCCCCTTCTTGGCAGCAGCGACGAGCTTGGCGCAGCTGGCCTGCGCGCCCTTCCACTCGGCGCCCATCAGCGCGAGTTCGGACGGATTCCAGATGAAGACAAAATCGCCCGCGCCTTGGAAATACAGACCATCGCCAACCTTGCCGAGGTCGCGCAGGTGTTCAGGCATGACGAAGCGCCCGCTCTCGTCGAAGGGAAGCTGCTCGAAGCCGAACAGCTGCTGGGCGCGCACTTCGCGGTCGAAGTCCTGCAAACCGAGGCGGATCGCGCGCTCTTCCTCGCGCTCAAGCTGGGCGTCGAGTTTTTCGGTACGCGACAGACCAAAACCGACGAGGCAATCGAAGCGGTCGTGGGCGGCAAGGCACAAGGTGCGGCCGCCCGAGCTGTCTTTCACAGCCTTGCGGAAGGCAGGAGGCAGGACAAAGCGACCCTTGTCGCCCGCGGGCGAGAAGGCCTGTCCACTATATCCTCCAAAAGCAGACACGTGCCTGCAACCCCCTCTTCCCCTCGCAGCGCTCCTTGAAGGTGCTCTGCGACCAATGACCCGCTCGAATTCCCCAGACACGCCTTTTCTGCCCCGGCCGCACGCGTGCGATCGGATGCGCCGGCCCCACCAGCCGGACGCGAGACATTACGGGCATGTCTGATGAACCACGGTCATATCGAGGAAGGTGCGCGGATGGAAGGAATTTTTCGGGGATTTCGCGGGAAAACTTGGTAATAATATGATTTCGTTATATTTTGTATTGATCGCTAAGCCTGTCCCGACGCGCCAGCATACCGCAAATCCGCCCCAAATCCTGCCATTTCCCGTGATTTCCCGAGGGACTCGGAGCGTCCGAGTCTTTTGTCCCGCGATTTCCCCGGGGGCGCCTATTCCAGCGCCGCGCGGACCACGGCGCGCAAGGCGCCGCCGCCCTCACCGGCAAGTTCGGGGTGCTCGAACAGCGCGGCATCGGCGATCAAGGTCACCTGCCCCTCGCCCACTCGGCAACGCGCCGCCGCACTGTCGGCCAGCAAGGTGCATTGCGCCGCCGCGGGATCGGTGATGGCGATGCGCCCCGGCTGTGCGAGCGGCAGCGGGGTCTCGCCAAGGCGGCTCTGGACGACTGCCGATGCTTGCGCCTCGTCGAAGCTGACCGCCAGCCCCCAGCGGCCCACCACCGGCAGGATCAGCGCGGTATCGACCGGGCGGCGCGGATCGCCGAGCGGCAGGTCATAGTCGCCGGTCAGCGCCGGATCGAGCACCAGCAGCAGCCGGCCGCCTGCACGCACCCAGTCGTCGAGCGCGACATTGTCCGCCGGCGAAAGCCCGCGCGGCTGGATCACCGCGAGGCGCGTCAGCCCCTCCAAGGGCTCGGTCGGCGGCGCGTTCGGGGACAGCGCGGGAATGGAAGAGAGCGTGTCGAGCGGCTCGATGGCATAGTCGCCCGACAGCGCCGCGCGCTGCCACGGCACGGCTGCGCTGCCGCCCGCGATTGCCGCGACATCGGCGCCGAGCGGCCAATAGAGCGGCAGGCTGCTCATCAGACCGAGTTTCGTCTGAGACGCTGCCTCTCCGCCCGGCGCGCCGTGGCACGCCGCCAGCGCCAGCAGTGCGGCGGCGATCAGGCTATTGCGCAGGAGCGACATTGCCCGGTGTAGCCGGCGGCGTTGCGGAGGGTCCGGCGCTCGGCTCGGCGGCGATGTCGGGCACCACGCCGGCGTCCGCGAGCGGATTGGCCTGAGCGCCCTGCCCCCCCGGCTCGGTGGTCGGGGCGGCCTCGGGCACGGCGAGCTGATCGTTGCGGTCGGCCTGTCCGCCGATGATGCTGGCAAGGCCAACCAGCAGCACCATCGCGCCGATCCCGAACAACCCGACCTGCAACCGCTGCACCGCCTCACCCCGCGCCGACGCGGCGGCGGAAAGCTCCTCCTCGGCGATCTCGGGCGCGGTCGCGGCCGGATCGCTGTTGGTGCCGAACAGGCTGCGCTGGTTCATCCGCAGCATCCGCTCGCGCAGGGACAGCCGGGTCATGCTGCCGATCCGACAGCAGAAGGCGTCCGCGCGAGCCATTCGAACACCGGCAGGCCCTTGGCGGCAAGCCATTCGGTATTGTAGAGCGTCGAAAGGTAGCGGAAGCCAGTGTCGCACAAGATGGTGACCACCTGCGGCTTGTCGCGGCCATCGGCGACCAACTCCCGGCCCAGCATTACCGCGCCCGCGACATTGATACCCGACGACAGGCCGAGGCACAGGCCCTCGTCCTTGAGCAGCCGCTCGACCCACACGAGGCCTTCCTCGTCGGAGATGCGGAACTGCGTGTCGATCGGCGCGCCTTCCAGGTTGGCGGTGATGCGCCCCTGCCCGATCCCTTCGGCCACCGATGACCCTTCGGCCTTCAGCTCGCCGTGGGCGTAGTAGTTGTAGAGCGCCGCGCCGTATGGATCGGTGAGCGCGATGCGGACATTTTCGTCGAACGCCTTGAGCGCGAGGCCCACGCCCGCAATCGTCCCGCCGGTGCCCGCCGCGCAGGTAAAGCCGTCGATCCGCCCGCCGGTCTGCTCCCAGATCTCCGGCGCGGTGCCCTCGATATGTGCGCGGCGGTTGGCGATGTTGTCGAACTGGTTGGCCCACACCGCACCGGGCGTTTCTTGGGCAAGGCGGCGCGAGGTGTGGACGAAATGGCCCGCGTCGGAGAACTTGGTGGGCGGCACCAGCACCAGCTCGGCGCCCAAGGCCCGCAGCGTGTCCATCTTCTCCCTGGACTGGTTGTCGGGCATGACAATGATCGTCTTGTAGCCCCGCGCATTGGCCACCAGCGCGATGCCGATGCCGGTGTTCCCGGCCGTGCCCTCGACCACCGTGCCGCCGGGCTTGAGTTCGCCGCGCGCCTCGGCATCGCGGATGATCCACAATGCGGCGCGGTCCTTTACCGAGGAGCCGGGGTTGGCAAATTCGCACTTGCCCCAGATGTCGCAGCCGGCCGCTTGGCTTGGGCTGGCGAGGTGGACCAGAGGCGTGTTGCCGATAAGCGCGAGCGTGTCGCCGAAGGGCCGGGTGATGTTCATAGGGACTGAATTAGGCGCTGAGGCCGCGCGGGGCAACGCCGAAGTCCTTGGCTTAGGTTGGCAGCGTCAACACCGCCTCGACAATGCTGCCCTCCTCGATCCGCTCGGCCTTGCGCACCGCGGCCTTCAAAGGAAGCAGCCAGCCGCCTGCCTTCTTCGACGGGAAAAGCGAGGTGCGCCAGGTGACCTTGCCGATCGTTGCCTGGACATAGACCGATCCCCACGCGGCCGCGTTCACCGCGTGGGCGCGGATACCTTGCGCGGTTACGCCATCGATGGTGAGGAAGAACCACGATCCCTTGGTGGGCGCGCCGTCTTCGCCCTGCCACAGCCACACAGTGCCGCGCACGGTCCACGGGCCTGCCGCACCGCCATCGGGCGCGTGGCCGAGTTCGTCGCGCAGGAAACGGGCCAGATCAGCGTCCACTGCTCCGGCCCCTTACCTGCCCCCGGATCAATCTTCCGGAGCGATAGTGACGTGCAGGCCGTCCAGTTCCGCGGTGAAGGGGATCTGGCAGGACAGGCGCGAGGTTTCGGCGCGGTGGTCGGAGGATTCGAGCAGGTCGTCCTCGTCTTCGCTCATCTTGGGCAGCTTGTCGGCAAACGCCGGGTCGACCACGATATGGCAGGTCGCGCACGAGCAGCACCCGCCGCACAGCGCCAGCAGCTCGTCGAAGCCATTGTCGCGGATCGCTTCCATAACAGTCAGGCCGTCCTCGACGGAGATTTCGCTGGTGGTGCCTTCGCGGTTGGTGACGACCAGTCTGGGCATGGATCGGATTTCCTTTTGGGCTATTGGGCGCAAGAACATGCGCTGTGAGGGCGTTTGCGGGCTGCTATGATAGTTGGCCGCGCAAGGCAAGATGAGGAAAGTGGCAGTGGGGCTGACGGCGGAAAAATTGCGCAGCGATCTGGATGCGCTGGGCCTGCGCGAGCCGCAACTTGCCAGCGCGCTGGAGCGCGTCGGCTATCCCGATGCGCGCATCCACGAGCCCGGCTTTGCAACCATGCTGCGCACCATCATCGGCCAGCAAGTTTCGGTCGCCTCGGCGGCATCGGTATGGGCCAAGCTCGAGGCGGAACTCGGCGCGGATTTCAGCCCTGCCTGCCTGCTGACGCGCGATTACGATGCCTTGCGCGCCTGCGGGCTGTCCCGCCAGAAGCAGGGCTATGCGCGCTCGCTGTGCGAGTTGGCGGAGGCGGGCGAGCTCGATTTCGAGGGGCTTCCGGCCGACGACGAGGAGGCCATCGAACTGCTCACCTGTATCAAGGGCATCGGCCGCTGGTCGGCGGAGATCTACCTGCTGTTCGCCGAAGGCCGTCCCGACATCTGGCCCGCAGGGGATCTTGCCGTGCAGGAAGGTGTGAAGCGATTGCTCTGGCTGGAGGAGCGCCCGTCCGAAAAGGCCACACGCGCGCTGGCGGAAAGCTGGTCGCCGCAGCGCGGCGCGATGGCGATCTTTACGTGGCATTTTTATGCAAACCCGGCGCTGTGAGGCGGTTTGCGTTGCGTCCGATATTCGTATTTTCAGCGGAAAAGCGGTGGGTCAGCTAGCGGCCCTGAAGCAGCCTTTGACGAAGTTCGACTGACGGAGGTAATTTCGAGTATGGCTGGCGGGCTGAATTCGAAACGCAAAAAGCGATCAATAGAAAGGGCGCGCAGCTATCGATGGAATCGCTGTCCACTGTGTGCTGACCAGCCAACCACAGTGTAGCAACAGCTGTGACGGCTAGAAGGGCATGTGTTTCTCGGTCAAAGTCCTTGGAGAAGCGCGGCGCGAATTAATTATTCAATTCCCGTATCCCACAGATGGCAATGGTCGGCCACTGCCAGTGCCGCAGCGCCCTACGATGACATCAAAGCTCGTTGAAGAAGCGATTCGACAAGCCTACGCCGATGGCTGGGACCCATCGTCCCGTGGTAAAGCGTTCGTCTTCTATGTATCGAATGTCGGTTAACCACCCCATCGCCGCCATTCCCGATAGATTTGCGCAACGCCAAAACCTGCCGCAACCCGTCATCCCAGCGGTTGCGAAGCACAACCGCAGGTTGAACGCTGGGGTGACGAAAAGACAAATCCCCGCCCAATTTCAGAAATTGGCCCGTCGTTAGCACTGGCCCAACACCCGCCGCTCGAAGCGTCCTGCCCTGCGCTGTGAACGCAAACGAAGGCGCCTGCTGACAAGCGTGTCAGTCCGCTCTAGACGGGTTGCAAATAGCAATCGGAGAGGGACCCCATGACACAGCGCAGCATCTTCATCACCGGCGGCGGATCGGGCATCGGGCGCGCCACCGCGCTGCATTTCGCCGCGCGGGGCTGGTTCGTGGGCGTCGCCGACATCAACGAGGCCGGGATGGCCGAAACCCTCGGCAAAATCGCGGGCGAGGCCAAGTGGTCGGGCAAGCTCGACGTACGCGACCGCAAGGCCTGGGACGAGGCGCTCGCCGCCTTTGCCGCCGCCGCAGGTGGCCGCATCGACGCGCTCGTGAACAATGCCGGGATCGGCACCGGCGGCGCGCTGTCGGAGCTCGACCCCGAAGAGATCGACCGGTGCCTCGATATCAACCTGAAAGGCGTGCTTTACGGCGCGCAGGCGGTCTATCCCTATCTGAAGGCGGCCGCGCCGGGCTCCGCCCTCGTCAACATCGCGAGCGCGGCGGGCATTGCCGGCTCGGCGGGAATGAGCGTCTATTGCGCCACCAAGTTCGGGGTGCGCGCGGTCAGCGAAAGCCTCGATGCCGAATGGGCGCCTGACGGGATCACGGTCGCCTCGGTGTGCCCGTCCTTCATCGAGACCCCGCTGCTCGACGGCACCGGCAGTCGCAATTCGAACCAGCAGATCCGCGACCGGGTGAAGGCCGCAGGGCTGGAGATTAGCCCG
>JBBRUU010000012.1:0-31165 GCA_038247515.1 Sphingomonadales bacterium | reverse complement strand
TACAAGAGCCTGCAGGACATCATCGCCATTCTCGGGATGGATGAACTGTCGGAAGAGGACAAGACGATCGTCGCCCGCGCGCGCAAGATCCAGAAGTTCCTTTCGCAGCCCTTCCACGTTGCGGAAGTGTTCACCGGAATCTCGGGCGTGTTCGTGCAGCTCGAAGACACCGTGAAGAGCTTCAAGGCAGTGGTCGACGGCGAATACGACCACCTGCCCGAGCAGGCCTTCTACATGGTCGGCGGGATCGACCAGGTAGTCGAAAAGGCCAAGAAGATGGCCGAAGAGGCGTAAGGCGAAATGCCCCTCCACTTTGAACTCGTCACCCCCGCCAAGCTCGTCCGGTCCGAGGACGTCCACATGGTGGTCGTTCCCGGCACCGAAGGCGAATTCGGCGTGCTCGAAGGCCATGCGCCTTTCATGAGCACCATCCGCGACGGCGCGCTCCAGATCTTCGCCTCCGCTAACGCGGCGCCGGAAGTGATCCAGGTCCGCGGCGGCTTTGCCGAGGTGGGCGAAAAGGGCCTCACCGTCCTTGCCGAGCACGTCGAGGGCTGAGGCTCTCTGCCATACGAGACAAAAAGGGCGGGCCGATGGCTCGCCCTTTTTGTTTGTATCCCCTTCCCTTTCCTCCTCCGGCTCGGCACAACGCGCCACTGCATTCCCCTGAGGAGAGGACGCTTGAAACTTGTCTCTACATTCGCACTGGCTCTCGCAATGACCGTCGCATCCGCCACTGGCGCAGCAGCGCAGGAAACCCCTGTGGCAGGCGTGCCCGGCCCCGAGCAGGACCCCTATATCTGGCTAGAGCAAGCCCGCAGCCCCGAGGCGCTCGAATGGGTCGCCAAGGAGAACGAGCGCACGCTGGCCGCTTTCGAGGCCGACCCGCGCTACCAGCAGCTCAAGGCCGAGGCGCTGGCGATTTTCGACAGTGAAGACCGCATCCCCTTCGTTTCGATCCGCCCGGATGGCCTGTACAATTTCTGGCAGGACAAGGCGAACCCCAAGGGGCTGCTACGCCGCACGACGCTGGAGAGCTACCGCTCCGACAAGCCGGTCTGGGAGACAATCCTCGATGTCGACGCGCTCGCCAAAGCGGAAGGCAATGAGTGGGTCTATCAGGGCTCGACCTGCCTGCCGCCCGCGCTCACCAGGTGCATGATCGCGCTGTCCGACGGGGGCGAAGATGCCACCATCATGCGCGAATTCGACACAGCGTCGAAGCAGTTCGTCGCCAGCGGCTTCGTGCTTGACGCAAAGAGCCAGGGCGGCATCGAATGGATCGACGCCGATACGTTGTTGGTCGGCCGCAGCTTTGGCGAAGGCACGCTCACCGAGAGCGAGTATCCCTTCACCAGCCGCGTCTGGAAGCGCGGCACGCGGATCGAGGACGCGCCGGAGATCTATCGCGGCGAGGCCAAGGACGTGTGGGCCGGCGCGAGCCTGCTGCGCGATAACAAGGGCACCATCCACGCCCGCACCGCCTTCCGCGGCATCAGCTTCCACGAGCGGCTGTACTACGTCGAGAAGGACGGAAAATGGCTCCAGCTCGACATTCCCGAAAAGGCCGGCCTGTTCGGGATCGTCGATGGGCACCTGCTGATCTCGACCGACGTGGACTGGGCCGTTGATGGCCAGACCTTCCCCGCCGACAGCCTGATCGCGGTCGATCTGGAAGAGTGGAAGGCCAATCCCAACGGGGCCAAGAAGACCCTCGTGTGGGCGCCGGGAGAGCGTCAGACCAAGCAGGGCGGCGCTGTGACCGGCAATGCGCTGTTCGTGACGCTGCTCGACAACGTCGTCGGCAAGGTGCTGCAGTTCAATTACGAAGGTGGCCCGAACGGTGGGGCGTGGGTAAGCAAGCCCGTGGCCCTGCCCGACAAGGCGACGCTCGGGATCGCGGCGTCTTCGGACGAGACCGACCAGATCATGTACACCGTGACCGGTTTCCTCGAGCCGACCACGCTTTACTATACAGACGGCAGCGCACCGCCAGCCGTGCTCAAGACCTCGCCGGCCTATTTTGCGCCTGAGGGCATGGAAGTGGAACAGCACGAGGCGACCAGCAAGGATGGGACCAAGATCCCCTACTTCATCGTCAAGCCCAAGGGCATGAAGCTGGATGGTACCGCCGCCACTCTGCTGACCGGCTACGGCGGCTTCCAGGTACCGCGCCTGCCCGGCTATCTCGGCTCGACCGGCAAGCTGTGGGTCGAGAACGGCGGCGCTTATGTGCTCGCCAACCTGCGCGGCGGGGGCGAGTTCGGGCCGAACTGGCACCAAACGGCGATTCGCGAGAACAAACAGCGCACCTGGGACGATTTCATCGCCGTGGGCGAGGATATGGTGAAGCGCGGCTTCACCTCGCCGCAGCATCTCGGCATCCAAGGCGGCTCGCAGGGCGGGCTGCTGGTCGGCACCGCCTTTACCCAGCGCCCCGATCTGTTCGGCGGGGCGATCGTCCAGATTCCGCTGTTCGACATGCTGCGCTATCACCTGATCGGCCGCGGGGCTTCGTGGATCGGCGAATATGGCGACCCGCGCATCCCCGAGCAGCGGGCGTGGATCGAGGGCTATTCGCCCTACCAGAAAATCGTCGCGGGCGTGGATTACCCCTCGCCGTTCCTGTGGGCCTCAACCGCGGATGACCGCACGCATCCTGCCCATGCGCGCAAGGCCGCAGCTAAGCTCAAGGAACTGGGCCAGCCCTATTACTACTTCGAGGACACTACCGGGGGCCATTCGGGCGGGGTCGACAACGACCAGCGCGCCAAGCTTCAGGCGCTGCAATTCATCTACCTGATGCAGCGGTTGATGGACGAACGCGCGGCCAAGTAACCCTTGCCTTCGCAGCATTCAAAAGAGGGGCGGCTCCACCCGGAGCCGCCCCTTTTGCGTTAACCCCGGCGGGAAACGCAGCTGCCTGTAAAACAAGCCGACACTTTGCCTTCAACTCGTCGCGCGCGAAGCACGGCGCGTTTCAACAACGCCCTGTTAACTGCGTCTGGCAGCATCCCGTTAGGGCTCCCCGTCAACAATTGGCCCATCAGGGGCGATGACGAGTGACGAGGAACACAAGCGATGGCCTACCCCAGAAACGTCTCGATCGCCGATGCGATCAAGAGCTACTACCAGCTGCCCCGTACCCACCGGGTCCATTGGTCCAAGGCCCGCAAGGACGAAGTGGTGCGCGCCGTGCGCGACCGGGCGATCAGCTTCCACGAGGCGCGCGAGCGTTACCTGCTGAGTCACAGCGAGTTTGAGCAGTGGGAGGCCGACTACGTCGCGGGCGGCAGCGATGACGCGCGCAAACAGGACGCTTGAAAAGCTACTTGTCTGCGACGGGGATCAGCACCTCGTTGCGGCGCAGGGGCCCAGGCACCATCGGCGCGTCGTAGAACGCGAATTCGGCCGCGCCCGCTGGCATCAGGCCCTGCGCCATCATCCAGTCCCGCAGCCGCGCCTCCATCAGTGCCAGATCGCTGGCCCCGCCATTGCCCGAGAAACGGATCGCCGCCATGCGCCGCGCCGGCATCTGGGTGAGCGTGATGTCGGCAGGAGCAGGCGGCAGGGTTTCGAGCGTATACTTGCCCGGCATCACGAACCGCATCCGCCATTCGCCGGGCTGCGTTTCGTCCTGCAAGACCGGCGCGGTCATGGCGATCTTGTCGCCGCCCGCAGGCCGGTCCTGCGCGAAGATATAGGCCGCAAGACGCCGGAAGCTCGCCCCGCTGGCGCGCTCGCGGCTGCCGGAGTTGCTAACCTCGGCGACGACCAGCGCGGGGTAATCACGCAATTCGAAATCTGCATCGGCCCGCACGAGCGCGAATTCGGGCTCTTCGGTCTGGCGGAATTGGGCATACACGGCAGCAGCTCCTACAATGGCAAGGGCCGTACCGGCGGCAATCCATCTGGCGGCTTTCATGGCATGTCTCCTGGTTCAGGCTTCAAGAAGATTAGTCCGCAAAGGCAACCAAGGTTCCCGCCCCAAGAGCTTTAAACGCCCGTCTAGCGCGTCGGCGCGTCGAAATCGGCGGGCTTGTTGGCGATCCAGGCCACGAATTTGGCGATTGCCGCATTATCGCGGACGGTCGCGACATTGTCGCCGATGCGTGCCAGCTCGTTATTGGTGAAGCCTGCATGGATCGTCTTGTGGCAGATCGGGTGGATCGGCACCTTGATCTTGCCCTTCTTCGCCTTGGGCACGGGGTGATGCCACTGGACGATATCGCCCAGCTCTCGCTCGCACAGCCAGCAGGTGAGGTGGTCGGTGCCGCTCACCGTTTCGCCTTCTCTGCCGCCTTCTTCTTCTTCATCGCATCGTGGAAGCGGTCGGCCCAGCCGTCCTTCACGAGCTGTTCGGCTCGGACCATGCGCAGCTCTCCGGGCGCGACATCGCGGCTCACGGCCGATCCTGCCGCGACGATCGCGTCCGCCCCGATGGTGACAGGCGCAATCAGCGACGAATTCGAGCCGATGAAGGCGCCCGGGCCGATCACGGTCTTGTACTTGAAGTACCCATCATAATTGCAGGTGATGGTGCCAGCGCCGATATTCGCGCCCGCACCGATGGTGGCATCGCCGAGATAGGTGAGGTGGCTCGCCTTGGCCCCTTCGCCCAGTACGGCGTTCTTCACCTCGACGAAGTTGCCAACGAAGCTGTCCTTGCCAAGCACCGTGCCCGGGCGCAGGCGGTCGAAGGGCCCGACCTTCACACCGCTGGCGAGGCTCGCGCCCTCGATATGGCTGTAAGCGCGTACCAGCACGTTGTCGGCGATGGTCACGCCGGCGCCGAAGAAGACATTGGGCTCGATGGTTACATCCCGGCCCACTTGCGTGTCCCAGCTGAAGAACACCGTTTCGGGCGCGATCAGGGTCGCGCCTTCGTCCATGGCGCGCAGGCGGCGTGCGGCCTGCCAGCGCGCTTCGGCGCTGGCGAGTTCGGCGCGTGAATTGATGCCCGCTACCTCGTCAGGGCTATCGGCAGTGATGACCGCGCAGGTGCGCCCATCGGCAATGGCGATGTTGACGATGTCGGGGAGGTAATACTCGCCCTGCGCATTGTCGTTGCCAACCTGCGCCAGCAGCGCGAAGAGGTCATCGGCGCGCGCCCCGAGCAGCCCGGAATTGCACAGGCGGCAGGCGCGCTCGCCCTCGTCCGCGTCCTTGTATTCGACCATTTTGCCGATCGTCCCTGCATCATCTGCGATCACCCTGCCATAGGCGAGCGGATCGGCGGGCTCGAAGCCGAGTACCACGGCGGCAGGTGCATCCGCGCCGTGCAGGCGCTCAAGCATCGCGCGCATCGTCGAAGCCTTCACGAAGGGCACGTCGCCGTACAGCACCAGCACATCGCCGGCGAAGTCCTGTAAAGCGCCCTTGGCCTGCTGCACCGCATGGGCGGTGCCGAGCTGCGGCTCCTGAAGGCAGGTCGCAGCGCGCGTGCCCACGGCTGCTTCAATCTGCTCGCGCCCCGCGCCGACGACCACCGCCAGCCGCTCCGGCCCGAGCTGCGCGACGCTCGCCATCAGGTGTTCGAGCATCGGGCGCCCGCCAATCTGGTGCAGCACCTTGTGCGTATCGCTCTTCATTCGCGTGCCCCTGCCCGCGGCAAGGATGATGGCAGCAAAGGGGTTGGTAGTGGTGGTCATGATCTCGTCCTTAAGCCTTGCCGCGCCTGCCAGCAATTGCTTGCGGTTTGAAGTCGCATCCGCCAGTCCGCCGCTCATGACGGAAATTCCTTTCGACGCGATCGGCTTCGATCTCGACGGCACCCTGCTCGATACCTTCCGTGACCTCGGCGCGGCGGTGAACCATGCGCTGGTGCTCGGCGGTTTTAATGAAGTGTCGGTGGAGAGCAGCAAGGACCTGATCGGCGGCGGGGCCAAGATCATGCTCGCCCGCGCGGTGGACGCGCAAGGCGGGCTGCCTGAGGACGAGTTCAAGCGGCTCTACAAGGCGATGCTGGGCTATTACGAGGCGCATAATGCCGTCCACACCGTGCCATACCCCGGCGTGCGCGAGGCGCTGGCAGAGTTGGCGGCACGAGGGTTGCGCATGGCGGTGGTCACCAACAAGTTCGAGGCCTTTGCCCGCAATGTCCTCACCCAGCTTGATCTGATCGGCCAGTTCGAGACCGTGATCGGCGGCGACAGCATGGGCAAGGGCGCAGACGGCCAGTTCCTCGCCAAGCCCCACCCTGCCCCGGTGATCGCCGCCCGCGAAGTCACCGGAGGCGGCCGCTTCGTCTTCATCGGCGATTCGACCTACGACGCACGCGCGGCCAAAGCGGCGGGCGCGCCCTTCGTCGCTGCGGCCTATGGCTATTGCGATGCGCCTGCGCATGAGATGGACGCCGATGCGGTTATCGATTCGTTCGCGGAGCTTATTCCCGCCCTTGCAGGCCTTCGCCCCCCCGCCTGACCCTACGGCATCGCCCCTTGCCTCTTCCGGTGTTGCAAGGCGCCCGCGAAAGTGCCACGCAGCGCGCCGCATATCGGTTTACGCGGGCGTAAAGCGCAACGACGCGCCGCCCTCTCACACGCACAGGAGAGCACAGACATGACCATCAGCTTCAAGGACAAGGTCGCCATCGTCACCGGTGCCGGCGGCGGGCTCGGCAGGGCCTATGCGCTCGAACTCGCTCGGCGCGGCGCGAAGGTCGTTGTCAACGACCTCGGCGGCTCGCGCGACGGCACCGGCACCTCGGATGCAGCAGCCGAGGTCGTTGCCGAGATCGAGGCGATGGGCGGCGAAGCGATCGCCAACGGCCATTCGGTGACCGAATACGACCAGATGGAAGCGATGGTCGCCGCGGCGAAGGAGAAGTGGGGCGGTATCCACGTCCTCATCAACAATGCCGGCGTGCTTCGCGACAAGACCTACGCCAAGATGGAGCCCGCCGACTTCGAATTCGTCGTCAAGGTGCACCTCACCGGCTCGGCCTTCGCCACCAAGGCATGCTGGGAAACCTTCCGCGAGCAGGGCTATGGTCGCATCCTGATGACCGCGTCGTCGACCGGCCTGTTCGGCAATTTCGGCCAGGCAAACTACGGCGCAGCGAAACTCGGCCTCGCCGGCCTCACCAAGACGCTGGCATTGGAAGGCGCGAAGTACAACGTGCGCTGCAACACCCTCTCGCCGGTCGCGGGCACCCGCATGACCCAGGACCTCTTCCCCGAGGAAGCCTTCAAGCTGTTCGCGCCGGAAAACGTGGTTCCAGCCGCGCTGTACCTCGTCTCCGAGGACGCGCCGACCAACGCGATCGTTGGCGCGGGCGCTGGCGGCTTCCACTCCTCGTGGACGGTGATGAACGACGCTGTGTGGCTGCCGGAAGGCGAGCGCACCGTCGAAGGCTTTGCCGAACGTTGGGAAGAGATCAATTCCTTCACCAACCTCATCGCCCCGCAGTCGGGCAGCGAGCAGTCGGGCAATATCCTGAGGGCGATGCAGAAGGTCACCGGCACGGGACCTGCCAGCGCGCGCGGGTAATTGATCGCAACAATTGCAGACAGGGGCTCCCTTGCAGCAATGCGGTGGAGCCCTTTTTTTGGACCGTCCACTGACCCCGTAATTTAGTGTATTGATACGGCAATACGCTAAATGTAGCTTCCCATCATCAGGCGGGAGGCACGGCCAATGAACACTCTTACCGCCCTGCCCAAAAACCCACTACATCTGGTCCAGCGCTTGATCATCATTGCGCTGGCAAGCCTGTTTATTTTTTACCATGTCACGATGTTGTCCGATTTCGTGCGTTGGCACGATCAGACCAGCGACGCGCTCTATAATTGCGTGCAGGCAGCCTTGCGCATGGGAATCATTGTTAGCCTCACCCTTGTGGTTCTGGGGAAACGCTTTGCGCTTTGGACTATGTGGTTCAGCATTGGCAGCTTGATCGTGACCCACTATTGGGCTCATTTCGGCATGGTGGAGGCAGACTTCACAGTCGGTCGCCATCCGCTTTCCTATCTCAAGGGCCTGATTATGCCCTCGATCGTCACCATGGCATTTTTGTATCGACGGCGCTGAAGCGGTTTTTTGCAGCCTAATCCACCGCCTTCACCAAGCGCCGCTCCATCGGGGCAAGGACGTTCGCCAGATCATGCCCGCGTTTCAGCACCTGACCATGTTCGCCGAACAGCGTCCACATCCCCTGCTTTGAACGCAGCGCCGGGCGTTTTTCTACCCGTGCCTGCGGGCGTTCCGCCGAGCGGCGAAAAGCGGCAAAGGTGGCGGCCTGGCGGGTGAAGTCCATCGCATAATCGCGCCACTCGCCGGCCGCGACCATGCGGCCGTACAGGTCGAGGATGCGCATCAGTTCAGCGCGTTCAAAGCCGACCTGATCCGCAGCGCGCGCCGGGAAGGGAAGCACTTGTCCTGGAACACCCGGGGTCTGGGACGCAGCCATCCTCTCGCTCAGTCCTTGGCTGCACGCTTGCGCAGGCGCACTGGTGCATCGGCGGGTTCACGGGCCGTCTCAGGAGCCGGCAAAGCACGCTCGGCGAGCAGCGCCTTCATCGCCGCCATCTCCTCGCGCATTACGGCGACCTCGCCCTCGAGCTTCTCGATGCAGTCGCGGCGCGGGCGGCCCTGATCGTCGCAGGGCGGATCGTCGCAGGGGGTGCCATAGGGCACGAAATCGCGCATCCAGGCTTCCGCCGGTACAAGCGTCGATCGGGCCTTGATCCCGACCATCGTTGCGCCCGCGGGCACGTCCTCGGTCACGACCGCATTGGCGCCGACGCGCGCGCGCTCGCCAACCACGATCGGCCCGATAATCTGCGCGCCAGAGCCGATGATGACATTGTCGTGAAGCGTCGGGTGGCGCTTGCCGCCCTTGCCATTGGCGGGGTTGGTGCCGCCGAGCGTGACGCATTGGTAGATCGTGACATTATCACCGATCTCCGCTGTCTCGCCGATCACGGTAAAGCCGTGGTCAATGAAGAAGTTTTTCCCGATTGTCGCGCCCGGGTGGATGTCGATCGCAGTCAGCAGCCGCCCGATGTGATTGACGACGCGCGCGAGGAAATAGAGCTGCGCTTCAAACAGCCAGTGCGCGATACGGTGGAAGCCCATCGCCCATACGCCCGGGTAAAGCAGGATCTCCCAGCGTGAACGCGGCGCCGGGTCGCGTGCGCGGATGGAATCCAGATAGCTGACAAGTTGCTCAAGCATCGCCCCTCAACATTCCACCAAAGCGCGGCCGATGCAACCGCGCCGCGCGACCTCAAAGCAGACGCTGCTGCTCCGGCCCGTGAAGGGCCTCGAGCGCAGCGCGCCACACAGACATGGTGGCAGGCGTCTGGCGTTCAAGAGAAATGCGATCGATCGCCGCCACCAACGCCTCGATCGCAGCGAAACTGCGGGTGGTGCGAGGCACCAGATAATCGGTCGCGCCATCGGGGAGCGAGAGCCCGCGCTGCTCGGCGTGGGCGAGGATCAGTTCGGCCGCCATATCATCATCAGGCGCGTGAATCGCGAGCTGGAGCGAACCGCCAATGCGCGAGGCGAGATCCGGCAGTGCGATCCGCCAGCCCCCCATTTCGGATTCAGCGTGGTCTTGATCCGCGTTGGCGATGATGAGCAGCGCGCCGCCTTCCTTCGTTCCGCCCTGCTGCACGGCGTTCCAGCGGTGGAACAGGTTGGTCTCGCCTACGGCTTCGGCGTTGTCGATCACCTCAAGGCGCGCAGCCCCGATATGCGCGCGCGCCCAGCGGCCGATCAGCGACTTGCCCGACCGCGTCGGCCCGGTCAGCACTGCGACATGGAACGGCCAGCGTTCAGGCGTCTGCAACGCCTCGATCACGGTGGCATTGGCATTGCCGATCACGATCCGCTGGCCGTTCGTGGGCAGGTGCCCGGCCAGCGGCAGGGCGATCTGGGACGGAGTGCCGCTTTGGCTCATCGGCCTGAGCCTCAACGGCTGATGGCGAGCGCGTTCGCCCCTCGCCGCACGCTGAACCCCCGCGCTTCGAGCGCTGCGGCAAGTTCATCGAGCGAGCCGGCATAGCTCACCGCCATCACCGATGTGCCGCCGATCGCAGTGCTGGTCACGCCCACGCCGCGCACGCCGCCGGTGCCGCGCACCGCGCCAAGCGAGGCGTCGAAGCTGCCGGCATCAGGCGTTGCGAACTGCACGGTGATAAGCCGCACTTGCACCTCACCGGGCTCAACACCGGTAACCGTCTGGGCCTCGATTCGCGGAACCGCGCCGGTCGCCAGCGCCGCTTCGGTGGCCCTGCGCGCCTGGGCAGCGCGGCCGATCTCGATCAGCCGCTGGATCGCTGGATCGATCTGCCCCCCGCCGCCCAGCCGCAGCGTCGGATCAGGCCGCAGCTTCCCCGAATTGAGCGCGGCAGAGAAGATCCCGTCGAACCGCTCGACCGCCTTTGCCAGCATATCGGGCAGCGCGTCGGGGCTCTCGGCGGTGAGCGTGAAGGACTCGAGCGGGCGGCTGTCGGGGCCGTAGCGCGCGGTGAAGGTGGCGTTCACCGGCCCGCCGGGGAACTGGTGGTCGAGCCGGGCGAAGGCCATCAACACGTCGGTCGCGCCATATTGGTCGAGCGTCGTGCGCCACCAGCCGCGGCTGCGGCGGCTCGCCTGCCCGAAATTGACCAGCAGCGAATCGCCGCCTGCTCCGTTGAGGCGCACATAGTCGATCCGGCTCCCGCCCGGATTGAACTCGGCCCACGCGCGTTGCCAGGGGTTGCGCTGTTCGTAGGTGATATAAGCGCCGCCGCTCTCCACGACCGGGATAAGCAGCAGCGGGGCGGAACGGCTCGCCTGCTGCGCCCCGCCGAGATAGCCCCGGGCGCGCTGGCGGTCGAAGACCACGCCGAGCGTCGCGATGTAGCGGCGCGGGCCCAGCCGCTCGCGTTCGATCACGATCGCCGAGACGAGGCCTTCAAGCTGCCCTTCGGAGAGCGGCGGCCCGCCGAGCTTTGCCCAAGCCTGCTTCTGAGCCTCGCGCCATCCGTTCGCGCGCGCTTCCTCGGCGCTCTTGCCCTGAACATCGACGCTGATGCCCTTGACCTCGATGTCGGCGCTGGCGGCAGTCGGTGCGATACCGCGATCGCCCGCGACCTGCGCCAGCAAGGCATAGCTGCCGCCGAGCAGCGCAAGCGCCATTGCCGCACCACCAAGCGGCCCACTACCGAACATACGCCGCAAGGGGCGAGAGGGTGCGGCAACGGGGCCGGGAAGGGACTGCGAAACGTTCATGGGGAAAATCGCTAGTCCTTTGCCCAATGGCGAGTGGAATTCCAAGCGCGAACAGCTATGGCCGCGTGCATGACTTCGGGGACAAGTGACGAGAGCGCGCCGCAAGGCCAGGGCTACACCTACGCGGGCGCAGGCGTATCGATCGCTGCGGGCAATGCGCTGGTCAAGGCTATCGCCCCGCTGGCGAAGGCCACCGCCCGGCCCGGCGCGACGAGCGAGCTGGGCGGTTTTGGCGGGTTCTTCGATCCCAAGGCGGCCGGTTACAAGGACCCCCTGCTGGTCGCGGCGAACGACGGCGTCGGCACCAAGCTGAAGCTCGCGATCGAACATGACCGGCACGGCACCGTCGGCATCGATCTGGTCGCGATGTGCGTCAACGACCTCATCGTGCAGGGCGCCGAGCCCCTGTTCTTCCTCGACTACTTCGCCACCGGCAAGCTGGAGAACGGGGTCGCCGAGCGGGTGATCGCGGGGATAGCTGAAGGCTGCAAGATGGCGGGCTGCGCGCTGATCGGCGGCGAGACGGCGGAGATGCCCGGGATGTATGCGGCGGGCGATTACGACCTTGCCGGTTTCTGCGTCGGTGCGGTGGAGCGCGGCGAGCAGCTCACCGGCGACAAGGTCGCGCACGGAGATGTGCTGCTGGGGCTGGCATCGAGCGGCGTCCATTCCAACGGCTACTCGCTGGTCCGCAGGCTGGCGGCAGACAAGGGCTGGAAGCTGAACCGCCCCGCCCTGTTCGATCAGGACCAATTGCTGATCGACGCGCTGATCGCGCCCACGCGCATCTATGTCGCAAGCCTGCTGCCGCTGATCCGCACGGGCCTCATCAACGCGCTCGCTCACATCACCGGCGGCGGGCTGCTGGAAAACATCCCGCGGGTCCTGCCGCAAGGCGCGCACGCGCATGTCGATGCGGACCTGTGGCCCCAGTCGCGGCTGATGGCTTTCCTGCAAGCGCAGGGGCACATCGAGCCTGCGGAAATGGCGCGCACCTTTAACTGCGGGGTCGGCATGGTTCTGGCCGTCGCGGCGGATAAGGTTGCCGAGGTCACCCAGCGGCTCGAAGCGGCGGGCGAGACCGTCGTGACGGTCGGCCGGATCGCGGCGGGCGAGAAGGGCTGCACCGTGTGCGGCTCGGTCGAAACCTGGTCTGCCAAGGCCGGTTGGAGCGCGACGCATCTTGGCTGAAAAAGCCCGCATCGCCGTCCTCATTTCGGGCGCGGGGACCAATATGGCCGCGCTGGTCTATGCCAGCCGCATCGGGACAAGCCCCTACGAAGTGGTGCTGGTCGCCAGCAATGATCCTTCGGCCCCCGGCCTTGCGCTCGCCGCAGCAGAGGGCATTGCCACCTTCGCACTCCCCCACACAGGCATCACCCGCGCGGCGCACGACGCAGGCATGGAAGCTGCGGTGCTGGAAGCGGGCGCCGACACGATCGTGCTCGCCGGCTACATGCGCATCCTCTCGGACGGGTTCGTGGAGCGTTGGGCCGGGCGGATGCTCAACATCCACCCCTCGCTGCTACCGCTCTACAAGGGGCTAGACACCCACGCGCGGGCGATTGCGGCGGGTGATCGCCATGGGGGGACGAGCGTGCACCTCGTGACGCCGGAGCTGGACGCGGGCGAGGTGCTGGCGCAGGTGCGTGTACCCATCGCCCCCGGCGATACGGCGGAGAGCCTCGCAAGCCGCGTGAAATTCGCCGAACACCAGCTCTACCCGCGCGCCGTAGCTGAATTTGTCGGGCGCTGGCGCGATCCGGCGCACTTGCTGGAACGCCTCCGCGCCCTCGCGCTCGCCCTTGCCGAAACCGACGAGCGCAAGAGTCACGGCAGCCCCGGTTTCCGCGTCGGCGGGGAAAAGGCAGGCAAATTCTTCGCCTATTTCGCGGACCAGCACCGCGGCACGCCGCACATCGCGCTGCTGGTGCGCACCGGGTCGATGGACGAGCTGCTCAACCTCGTCGAAAGCCAGCCCGAGATCTATTTCAAGCCCGCCTATTACGGCGCGAGCGGCTGGGTCGGGATCATCCTCGACCGGCCGGGTGCCGACTGGGACGACGTAGCCGAATGGCTCCATCGCAGCTGGCGCATGGTCGCGCCCAAGCGGCTGACGCGGCTGATCGACGCAGCGGACGCCTTCTGATGCCGTCCCGGAAGCTTCCGACGCGGGACCATCTGCTCGCAAGAGGCCCGCTGGCAGAGCGCGCCAATGCCTTCCTCGGCAAGGCTTGGGAGCGCGGCTGGCTGCCCCCGCCCGTTCTCGATCCGGACGCGCTGTGGGCGCTCGCAGCCAAGCCGTATGGCGCACGCGCGCAAGCGGCGGAGCACGGCGGGCGCTCGGCTGAGGACGTCGCTGATTTCCGTGAGCGGCTCGCCCGGATGATCGCCGCGATCGAGGCCGAGGCCGATCTCAACCCGCTGGGCCGGGCGATGGCCTGGGGACAATTGTTGCGGGTGGTGAAGAACCGCCTCGCCTTCGGCGTGCTGTGGCTAGAGCGCCCCGAGTTGCTAGCCGCAACGCTCGCACCGCCAATCATCGTCATCGGCCATATGCGCAGCGGGACGACTCGCATCCACACGCTGTTTGCTGCCGATCCGGCGCATTCGCACACCCGCTATTGCGATGCCTATCACCCCGTACCTGCGCGTTTTGGGGCGCGGCTCGGCATCAACCGGGTGAAGGCTACGCTGGAGCTTGCCATGCTGGGGAGGCTTAACCCGTGGATGCAGTCGATCCACCCGATGGCGGCGGGCGCGGTCGAGGAAGAGCTGGCGTGGATCTCCGCCGCGCTCCACCACTCGATCTACGAGAGCCAGTGGCACATCCCGAGCTATTCGGCATGGAGCGAGGCGCGCGATCCCGCGCCCGTCTACCGCGAGTTCGTCCGCATCCTCACGACCGACGCTGTGCACCGGGGCGTGGCGGACAAGCCGCGCGTGCTGAAAGTCCCGGCCTTCGCCGAGGACCTCGCGACGTTGCTGAGCCTGCTCCCGGGCGCCCGGCTCACCATCGCCGAGCGCGGGCACGATGCGGTGCTGCGAAGCGCGGTGTCGCTCGCAGCAAACCAGATGGCGATGCAGTCCGACAGCTGCTGCCTTGAAGCCATTGCCGCGCGCTGGCGTCACAAGATCGCCCTGCGCGAAGCGCGGATGGCCGAAGTACTGGCGGGCTGGAAGGGGCCAATCGCGCGAGCCTTCTTCGATGATCTCAATGATGATTGGTCGGCCGCGATCGCGCGCGTCTATGCCGATCTCGGCCTCGCCCTCACCCCCGCAGCGCTCGCCGAGATGCGCCGAGTCATGGCCGCGAGCCAGGGCGGGCATCACCACGCCCATGCAGTGCAGCTCGCTCGGATTGCCAGCGCCAACTGACGGCCCAAAGCAAAAGGGCCGCCCCATACGGGACGGCCCTTCGCCATTCGTCTGGGCTGAAAAATCAGCCGACAAGTTCGTCGTCGCAGAAGAAGTAGGCGATCTCGATCGCGGCGTTTTCTTCCGAATCCGAACCGTGAACGGTGTTCTCGCCGATCGACAGCGCCAGTTCCTTGCGGATCGTGCCGGGAGCAGCGTCAGCGGGGTTGGTCGCGCCCATGATGTCACGGTTGCAGGTGACGGCGTCTTCGCCTTCGAGCACCTGCACCACCACCGGCTCGCTCATCATGAACTCGACGAGTTCGCCGAAGAACGGACGTTCGGAGTGGACGGCGTAGAAGCCCTCGGACTGCTCGCGGGTCATGTGGATGCGCTTGGAGGCGACGACGCGCAGGCCAGCCTCTTCCAGCATCTTCGTGACCGCACCGGTGAGGTTGCGGCGGGTGGCGTCGGGCTTGATGATCGAGAAGGTGCGGGTGACCGCCATGAGTATGCTCCTGTGAACGTCTTTTTATGTCGGGGGGATCTTGGCCGCGCCCCTAGATGCTGCGCTGCAGAATGGCAAGCGCGAGCGCTGCACATCCGCCCGCCGTGATTCATATCAGCCGTCAGCTGTGGTATGCCTTCGCCGGGGACGCAAACGGGGGGACATCATGGATCACGATCACAATCTTTCGCGGCGTCATTTCGCAGGCGCTGCAATCACCGCGGTGGGACTGGTCGCCAGCGGCGGAATCGCGCGCGCGGCGGAGCCAGCGCTCACCGCCGGAGGCCCGCTCGGGCCGTTCTATCCGATCATGCGTCCAGGTGACGACGACTTCGACATGACCCAGATCAAGGGCAACGCCGAGCGCGCTCGGCCGGGTGATCGAAGTCACGGGCCGGGTGCTCGATCGCAAGGGCAATCGGGTGAGCGGCGCCGAGCTCGAGCTGTGGCAATGCAATGCTGCGGGGCGCTACGCTCATCCGGGCGACGTTGCCACGGCACCGCTCGATCCCAATTTCCAGGGTTTCGCGCGGCTGATGACGGGCCCGGCCGGCGAGTGGCGCGTGCGCACCATCAAGCCGTCAGGCTATGACAGTCCGATCGGCTGGCGCACCCTGTACATCCACTTCGACATCAAGGGCCGCCAGCACCGGCTCATCACGCAGATGTATTTCACCCAGGACTATGCGACCAACAGCAAGGACGCGCTCTACAACGAGCTGGGCGAGGATGCTGTGGGCGCCAAGGCGGCGAAGGCCGAGGCGGATCGTTACCGCTGGGACATCGTGCTCCTCGACGCCTGAGGCGAGGCGCCTATCCGCTCGCGCCAAGGCCGATGACCAGCTGCCCGGTGGCGGGTGTGTCATCCGTAGCGGTGGCAGAGAGCCTTGCGCCGTCCACCTTGCGCTCGCCGATCAGGATGATCGTGTCTCCTGCTGTCACCTCGAGCGCGATGGCAAAGCCCGCCGCCTTCGCCTGCTTGCGGTAATGCGTAATCACGTCCGCAGCTGGCGCGTCGGTCTCGAAGGTGACGAGTGCGTTCTGCCCGCCGCCGGGGCGCGTGACCAGCGAATTGCCGACAATCCGGGCTCCGGCAAACAGGCTGAAGCCCTCGGGCAAGGAGACGGGGACGTTTGGCCCCGAGCGCAAAGTGGCAATGCCGTCCTTTTGCGGGATGGTGATGCGGGCTTCGCCGGTCGCAGGGTCGATGGTGTGCTCGGTTTTGGTACGCGGTCCGGAGCCGGGTGCGCCCGGCAAATTCGACGCGTCGAGCCAGGTCAGCGCAAGCAAAGCCAGCCCGAGACCCGCGAGCAACAGTGCCACCAGAACTGCGATCCTTAAGCGCATCGGCTGCGTGCCCCTGTCATATCGCCCGAAGCATCATCTCCCATCACAAGGCGCGCGGCAAGCGATCAGCCCTTCTTCACCCAGCGCCCGTCTTCCTGCGCATAATACGCCCGCTCGACCCCGTCGCGGCCGTCCTGTGCGCGCCATGCCTGCCGCGCATCGGGTGCGCCCTCGGGAGGGAAGAGCAGGAAGACGCGCGCAAAGCCTGTCGCCTCGCGCCAGGTGCCGTCGGCAAGGATCAGGTGGCTTGCGCCGTTGGCGGGCGCGATTGTCTCGGCCAGCAGCACCGGTTGGCAATCGGCCCCCGGTGCATCGGCCTCGCCATTAGCGAGAAAGCTCTCCGGCCCCGCTTGCCACAAGGCGCCAGAGATCGCAGCGCGCTGGGCGGGATCGGCCGAGACGACCAGCACTCGCTCGCCCTGCGACACCGCACGCTTGGCGATCAGCGTCACGACTTTCTCGAGCGGGTCATGGGTGACTTGCCAGAAATCGAGCTTCATGGCGCGTCGTCTATCTGGTCAGCCAGATTGCCGGCCCGTTGCAGAACCCAGCACAGGCCCGGGGCGCGCAGCACCATCGAAATCAGCGGCACCGCAAACAGCTCCGCCCATGATCCATCCGCCGTCGCTACCCGCGCGCCGGGAAAGGGCATCAACTGCCATTGTTCGTAATCGCGACAGCGGGCCGCAGGCGCGAAGATTATCGCTACAACGATTGCGATCATAGTGTTGCCTCCGGGTGCGCCCCGCAGGCCCTTGCGCGCCAGCAGCACAAACGGGACCGTCACCAGCACGCCAAGCGCGGCTGTGCCCCACCCATAGAACCGTCCGACGCCCAAGAAATCGCTCGCCAGCGCAGGGCTTGCTGAAAGCAGAGCCGTTGTGACCAGACCAAGCGGCACCGCCTTGCGCATCACTGCTTCGCCTTGCCCTCTTGGCCGGACTTCGCGTTACCCCGGCAGCGGTCGGAACAATACTTCACATTGTCCCAGTCCCGCTCCCACTTCTTGCGCCACGTGAAGGGCAGCGCGCAGGCGAGGCAGGTCTTGGAAGGTAGATCGGATTTCTTGCGCATTTTAGGCATACTTGTTGGCCTATCGCCTTGCTACTCGAGGCCGAAAATGCGCGGCCTAGCCTTCGGCCACGTCCCGCACGAACTGGTCGAGCAGGCGTACGCCGTAACCGGTCGCGCCCTTGTCCCATGTCGCGCCGGGCTTGTTCGACCAGACCATCCCGGCGATGTCGAGGTGCGCCCAGGGGGTGCCGTCCTTGATGAAGCGCTGGAGGAACTGCGCCGCGGTGATCGAACCTGCCTCGCGCGGGCCGACGTTCTTGATGTCGGCGATCGGGGAATCGATCAGCTTGTCATACTCGGCGCCGAGCGGCATGCGCCACAGCTTGTCGCCGCTGGTCTTGCCCGCGGCGGTGAGCTGCGCAGCGAGAGTGTCGTCATTGGCGAACATCCCGCCATATTCGTTGCCAAGCGCGATGATCATCGCGCCGGTCAGCGTGGCAAGGTCGACGATGCGCGCCGGGGCGTACTGCTCCTGCGCCCAATGCAGCGCGTCGCACAGCACAAGGCGGCCTTCGGCATCGGTGTTGAGCACTTCGACCGTCTGGCCGCTCATGGTGGTGACGATGTCGCCCGGGCGCTGCGCCTTGCCGTCGGGCATGTTCTCGACAAGGCCCATGACGCCGACGATGTTGGCCTTGGCCTTACGGGTGACCAGCGCGAGCATCGCGCCCGCGACAGCGCCCGCGCCGCCCATGTCCCACTTCATGTCTTCCATGCCCGGCGGCGGCTTCAAGGAGATGCCGCCGGTGTCGAACGTGACGCCCTTGCCGACAAAGACAGTCGGCTTCTCGCCTGCCGAACCGCCATTCCAGCGGATCGCGAGCATCTTCGATTCGCGCTCCGAGCCCAGCCCCACGCCGATCAGCGCGCCCATGCCGAGCGCGGTCATCTCAGCCTCGCCCAGCACGGTTATTTCCGCGCCTGTGCCCGCGAAGGCCTGCTCGCAGGCGGCAACGAAACTGGCGGGGTAGATGATGTTGGCAGGCTCGGCGACAAGGCCGCGGGTGAACTCAACGCCCTTGGCGACGGCTTCCTCACGCGCCCATGCGGCAGCGGTGCCCTCGGGCGCGCCGGTCACGTGGACGGCGGCGAGCGAGGGGCGCTTGTCGGCGGCGAGCCGCGTGCGATACTTGTCATGGCGCCAGGCGCGCAGCCGCAGGCCAAGCAGCACGGCGGCCGCCTCGTCTGCCGACAGGGCAGCATGGGCAAGGTCGAGCACCAGCGTGGTTTCGCCCGAGACGAGATACTTGGCGGTCAGCGCCGCGCCCGCTCGCTCGCAACTGGCGCGGCGGTCGGCGGCGTCGGTCTCGCCTGCGCCGACCAGTGCAATCCGCTTCACAGCACCATCAATGCTGGCGAAACCCTCGAAGACCTGCGCTGCGCGTCCGTTGAAGCGCGACGCGGCCGCGCCCTCGACCAGGCTTGCGTCGAGCCCGGTGAGAGCCGCACCCTGGTTAACCAGCCGCGCATGGAGGCGGACATCTGCGGGGACGGCGGCGGCGAAGTTGATCTGCATGGGGACTCCGGGGATGAAGTGTATGGCCCCGGTCGGAGCGCCGCTGTCAGGGCGCATTGCACCTGCGACAAGCCGCGCGCACTCGCGGTGCAATGGCGATTGCGATTAGGCGTGAGCGGTGCAATAGGCAAGGCCATGTCGGGAGGCTCGCCAGTGGACACGCGCAAGGTCGCGGACCCCGCCCAGCGCGTGCCCACGCGGGCCATCGCATCGCGTTTCACCCTCACACTTGCGCTGCTGGGAAGCGCCGCACCGCTCGCCGCGCAGGATACGCCGCCTGCCCCGGCAGCAGCCGTACCGACCGCCACAACAGAAGCGCCGCGCAAGATCGACTTCGAGGCGACCCAGCTCAGCTACGACGACGACAGCGATACCGTCACTGCCAGCGGCAATGTCATCCTGCGCTCGCAAGACCGCTCGGTGCGCGCCGATGCCGTCACCTGGGACCGCAACACGGGCAAGATCATCGCCACCGGCAACATCCGCATTGTCGACGAGGCGGGCAACCAGCTGTTCACCGACCAAGTCGAGCTGACCGAGGAATTCGACACCGGCGCAATGTCCGAGCTGTTGATCGCCCTGCGCGCCGGGGGCCGCCTCGCCGCGCGCTCGGCGGTGCGAAATGCTGACGGCAATGCAGTGCTCACTGATGCCGCTTATTCCGCCTGCCCGGTGACCGATGAAGCGGGTTGCCCGAAAGAACCGAGCTGGCGGGTCACCGCCCGCCGCGTCATCTACGACCAGAAGGCGAACGAGATCCGCTTCTCGGGCGCGATGCTCGAACTGTTCGGCGCGCGCATCCTGCCGCTCCCCGGCCTCGAGATCCGCACCGACGGCGGGGGCGCATCGGGCTTCCTCGTCCCCGCCGTACGGGTCACGCAGGTCAACGGGCTCGAGCTTTCCAGCAGGTATTACTGGCGCGTCGCCGACAATGCCGACCTGACGCTGGGCGCGTTTGTCTTTTCCAACGTCGCCCCGATGGCGAGCGCCAAGTGGCAGCACCTCACCGAAAAGGGTGCCTACCAGATCACCGGCTACGCGACGGCGAGCGACCGTTCCACCGACTTGACCGGCGGGACCAGCTTCCAGCGCGATCCGCGAGGGTTTCTTGATGCCAATGGCCGCTTCCAGTTCTCGCCCGACTGGAGCCTGACCGCGTCTGTCCGGCTCGCCAGCGACCGCACCTTTGCGCGCCGCTACGACATCACCCGCGACGACCGGCTGCGCTCGACGATCAATCTCGAGCGGATCACCGAACGCTCCTATCTCTCGATCGCCGGCTGGGCAACGCAGACGCTGCGGCTCAACGCGGCGCAGGGCGAGGTACCGCTTGCGCTCCCTGCCATCGACTACCGCCAGAAGGTCGGGGGCAAGATCCTCGGCGGCGACCTGATGGTTCAGGCCAACTCCCTCGCCCTGCTGCGCAACGACGGGCAGGACACCCAGCGCGCCTTTGCCGGAGCGCAGTGGGACCTCAAGCGCCTGACCCGCATGGGCCAGGTCGTCTCCCTCACCGCGCTGGTGCGCGGCGATGTCTACAACACCAACAACAGCCTTGCGACCGTCACGGCCGCCTATCGCGGCGACGAGGGCTGGACCACGCGCGGCATCGCCACGGCCGCGATCGATGTCGAATGGCCCTTCGTGGGGCAGGCCTTCGGCGGCACGCAGGTCTTCACACCGCGGTTGCAATTCGTCACCAGCCCGCGGGTGCGCAACCTCAGCGTTCCCAACGAGGACTCGCGCGCGATCGACCTTGAGGATTCGAACCTCTTCGCCCTCAACCGCTTCCCCGGATACGACCGGGTCGAGGACGGCAGCCGCGTGACGTGGGGCGTCGATTGGGAGCTGCAGCGCCCCAATTGGCGGATCAAGTCGACCATTGGCCAGTCCTTCCGGCTCGAAGCGCCCCAGCCCGGCCTGCTGCCCGTCGGCACGGGCCTGTCGGACCGGGTCTCCGATTTCGTCGGCCGTACCGAGATCCGCTTCCGCAACCTCGTCAGCTTCACTCACCGCTTCCGGCTTGACAAGGACAGCGCGGCGGTGCGCCGCAACGAAATCGACGCGACCATCGGCTCGCGGCGCACCTATCTCGAATTCGGCTACCTCCGCTTGAACCGCGACATCGCCACGGTCGAGGATCTGCGCGACCGCGAGGAGTTGCGCGCCGCAGGGCGCGTCGCGATCGGGCGGCGCTGGTCGGTGTTCGGGTCAGGGGTGTTCAACCTCACCGACCGGGAGGAGGACCCGGTGTTCCAGTCCGATGGCTTCCAGCCGATCCGCACCCGCTTAGGCGTCGCCTATGCCCACGACTGCATCGAATTCGGCGCGACCTGGCGGCGCGATTTCATCGACGCAGGCGACGCGCGGCGCGGCAACGCGTTTCAGGTGTTCTTTGCCCTGCGGAACCTCGGGTTCCGCTAATCACAGGCGCGGAACCTCGGGTTCCGCTAATCACAGGCGCGGAACCTCGGGTTCCGCTAATCCGATCCGATTGCGTCGGTCGATTGGCAGGGAGCGCAAATGGCGTTAAAGGGCACGCCAGACGAAGCCGAGCACCCCCATGGGGTCTCAGGGAACTCAGCTTCCATTCAGCCGGTGGGGGGCATCGGCGTATGACGGGCGCGACCAATCGTGCAGAATACTAGGCCAGAAGGCGGGACATAACGCGTGAGTGTGAAGCTGACTACCAAGGCGCTCTTTGCCAGAACCGGAACCGCATTGACGGTGGCCGGGATCATCGGCCTCGCGCTCGCCCCGGCGGCGGCGCCGGCGCAGACCGTCGCTGTGCCGACTGCGGACAATCCCTTCGGCCTCCCCGATGACGTGAACCTGTTCGCCAAGGCCGATCCCGACCGGCGCACCGCCACCGCGATCGTCAACGGCTTTGTGATCACCGGCACCGACATCGACCAGCGCGTCGCGCTCGTCACCGCAGCGTCCGAAGCGCCGATCTCGGCCGAGGAAATGCTCCGCCTGCGCGTGCAGGTGCTGCGCAACCTGATCGACGAGACGCTGAAGATCCAGAAGGCCGATGCCGACAAGCTCGAGGTGAAGCCCGAGGAGGTCGAGCAGACCTACCAGCAGCTCGCCGGACAGAACTTTGCCGGCAATCCGAAGAAGATGGACGACTATCTTGTCTCGATCGGCTCCTCGCCCGCCTCGCTCAAGCGGCAGATCTCAGGCGAAACGGCGTGGGAGAACATCCTGCGCCGCAACATCACGCCCTTCGTCAACGTTTCGGCCGAAGAGGTCAACGACGTGCTCAAGCGCATGAACGAGGCCAAGGGCACCGACGAGTACCGGATGGGCGAGATCTACCTCTCGGCCACCACCGAAAACCGCGCAGCGGTGCTCGCCAATGCGCAAAAGATCATGGAGCAGCTCGAACAGGGCGGCAGCTTTGTTGCCTATGCGCGCCAATATTCCGAAGCGACCACTGCGGTCGTTGGCGGGGATCTGGGCTGGGTGCGGCTCGGCCAGCTTCCCCCGCAGCTTGCCGCTGCGGCGCGCACGATGACAACCGGGCAGCTCCAAGGCCCGATCGAGATTCCGGGCGGCTTCTCGATCCTGTACCTCATCAACAAGCGCCAGGTGCTGATGGCCGATCCCAACGAGGCGCTGCTCAGCCTCAAGCAGATCTCGGTCGCCTTCGCGCCCGGCGTGAGTCAGGCCCAAGCCGAAGCCAAGGTGGCCGAGTTCGGCGCCTATATCGACGGCCTCAAGGGCTGCGGCGATGTCGAGGCGGGTGCCAAGAAGATCGGCGCCGAAGTGATCTCGAACGATGGGATCAAGGCCGCAAACCTGCCCGAGCAGCTGCGCGCGATCCTGCTCGGATTGCAGATCGGTCAGGCGACCCCGCCCTTCGGCGGTGTCAAGGAGGGCGTGCGCGTGCTGATGCTGTGCGGGCGTGACGATCCCAAGGATTCGGGCGCCCCGACCTTTGCGGCGGTGATGGACCAGATCGAGCAGGACCAGGTGAACAAGCGCGCCCAGCGCCTGCTGCGCGATCTGCGCAACGACGCCTACATCGAGTACAATTGAGCGCGGGCGCTCCGAGCTTGACCGCACCGCTCGCAATCACGCTCGGTGATCCGGCAGGAATAGGCCCCGAAGTCATCCTTGGTGCTTGGGCAAGGCTGAGGGCCGAGCGGCGCGCACCGCCGGCTTTCGTGGTCGGCGGGCCTGAACTGCTCAGGTCCTGCGGCGAACGGCTGGGAATCGACTTCTCGATCGTACCGATCGCCGATCCGGCCGAGGCGATGTTCGCTTGCGCTGTAGGACTGCCGGTTCTGGCCGGTCTTGATGGCCTCTTGACCCCCTCCAGACCCTCGTTAGAGGGCGCTAGACTGGCGTTAGCCTCCCTTCAGTGGGGGGTAAAATTCGCCCTCTCCGAGGTGGCTGTAGGATTGGTGACCGCACCAATCTCTAAGGCCGAGCTGGCGGCGATCGGCTGGGACTACCCCGGCCAGACCGAATTCCTCGCCGACGTTTGCGGCAGGCCCTATCGTGACGCGGTGATGATGCTCGCCGGGCCCTCGCTCAGGACGGTCCCGCTGACCGTCCACGTCGCCTTGGCCGAAGTGCCGGGCCTGATCTCGGCCGACCTGATCATCCACAAGGCGCGCATCATTGCCGCAGGATTGAAGCGCGATTTCAATGTGATGCATCCCAGACTTGCGATTGCTGCACTGAACCCGCATGCCGGTGAAGGCGGGAAATTCGGCGACGAGGATACGCGTATCATCGCCCCCGCCATCGCGGCTTTGCAGGCCGAGGGGATCGCGGCTTTCGGCCCTGTCCCGGGCGACGCGCTGTTTACCCAGCGGGCGCGGCAGGGCTATGACGCGGCGCTGTGCATGTATCACGATCAGGCGCTTATCCCATTGAAAGCACTGGATTTCGATGAGGGCGTCAACGTGACGCTCGGTCTGCCGATCATCCGCACCTCGCCCGATCATGGCACCGCATTCGACATCGCCGGCAAGGGCCTCGCCGACCCGGGCGCAATGGCCGCGGCAATTGTGATGGCGGCCGAGATAGCAGCCGCGCGGGCAGCCGCCGCATGACGGCCCTCCCCCCCATCCGCGACGTGATCAAGCGCCACGGCCTTGCCGCGTCAAAGGCCTTGGGGCAGAACTTTCTGCTGGACGAACAATTGCTTGACCGGATCGCCGCGTTGCCCGGAAACCTCGCGGGAGAGCAGGTTCTGGAGGTCGGCCCCGGCCCCGGCGGGCTCACCCGCGCACTGCTGAGAGCGGGCGCGAAGGTCACCGCGATCGAGATGGACCGCCGCTGCCTTCCCGCGCTTGCTGAACTCGGTGAGAGCTTCCCCGGGCAACTCACTGTTATTGAAGGTGATGCGCTGAAGCTCGACCATGCAGCGCTGATGAGCGGCGAGCCCTTCCACGTGCTCTCGAACCTGCCCTACAACGTCGGCACCGCGCTGTTCGTGCGCTGGCTCGGCGGGCCGGAGAACGCAGGCGTCTGGCCCCCTCTGTGGCAATCGCTCACACTGATGTTCCAGCGCGAGGTCGCCGACCGGATTGTCGCCGACGCCGGAGACGACGCCTATGGCCGCCTTGCCGTGCTGGCCCAGTGGCGCGCCGAGGCAAGGCTGGGAATGAAGGTCCACCGCAGCGCCTTCACGCCTGCGCCCAAGGTGATGAGCGCAGTCGTCCACGTGACCCCCGCCGCCATGCCGGAAGGCGTCTCGGCACGGATGCTCGAACGCCTTACCGAAGCCGCCTTTGGCCAACGCCGCAAGATGCTGCGCCAGAGCCTGAAGGGCGTGCCGGGCGCGCTGGAGGCGCTGGCAAGCCTAGGCATCGACGAAACGCGGCGGGCGGAGACTGTCAGCGTGGCGGAGTTCGTCGCACTCGCCAAGATACTGAGTTAAAGCGCTTTCTTGCGTAACCGCCATGCGTGCAGCAGTGGTTCGGTGTAGCCGCTCGGCTGCTCGACCCCCTTGAAGATCAACTCCTTTGCCGCGCTGAATGCGGCTCCGCCTTCGTTGCCGGTGAGCGGCTCGTAGAGCGGATCGCCCGCGTTCTGCGCGTCGACCTTGGCAGCCATGCGGGTCAGCGAAGCCATCACCTGCGCCTCGCTCACCACCCCATGCAGCAGCCAGTTGGCGATATGCTGCGATGAGATGCGCAGCGTCGCGCGGTCCTCCATCAGGCCGACGTCGTTGCTGTCGGGCACCTTGGAGCAGCCGACGCCTTGGTCGATCCAGCGCACAACGTAGCCGAGCAAGCCTTGGCAATTGTTGTCGAGCTCCTCGCGGATTTCCTGCTCCGACCAATTCACGCCATCCGCCAGCGGGATCGCCAGCAGGGCATCTAGCCCAGCTGGCTCCGGCAGCGACTTCTGCACGTCGAACACATTGACCTGATGATAGTGCAGCGCGTGGAGCGTCGCAGCCGTCGGTGACGGCACCCAGGCGGTATTCGCGCCGGCGCGCGGGTGGCCGATCTTCTCCACCATCATCTGCGCCATCAGATCAGGCGCGGCCCACATGCCCTTGCCGATCTGCGCCTTGCCCGACAAGCCGTGCTTGAGGCCGATGGCGACGTTGCGCGCCTCGTACGCCTTGAGCCAGTCCGAGCCCTTCATCGCGCCCTTGCGCAGCATCGGGCCTGCACGCATTGAGGTGTGGATCTCGTCACCCGTGCGGTCGAGGAAGCCCGTGTTGATGAAGACGATCCGGTCTCGGACCGCGTGGATGCAAGCGGCAAGGTTCGCCGAGGTGCGGCGCTCCTCGTCCATCACGCCGACCTTGATGGTGTGGCGCGGCAGGCCGAGCAGGTCTTCCACCGCGTCGAACAGGTCATTGGTGAAGGCGCATTCTTCCGGCCCGTGCATCTTGGGCTTCACGATGTAGATCGATCCGCAGCGCGAGTTGCCGAACTTGGCGTGGCCCTCGACATCGAGCGTGCTGATCGCGCTGGTGAACACCGCGTCCATGATGCCTTCGGGGATTTCGCTCCCGTCGGGTAGGCGGATCGCGGGGTTGGTCATCAAGTGGCCGACATTGCGCACGAACATCAGGCTGCGGCCCGAAAGGGTGTGCTGGGTGCCGCCGGATGCGGTGAAGGTCTTGTCGGGCGCAAGCGTGCGGGTGAGCGTCTTGCCGCCCTTCGCGAAGCTCTCAGACAAATCGCCGCGGATGATACCGAGCCAGTTGGTGTAGGCGAGCAGCTTGTCCTCGGCATCGACCGCCGCGACGGAGTCCTCGCAATCGGCGATGGTGGTAAGTGCAGATTCGACGATGATGTCGGCGATACCGGCGAGGTCATTGCGCCCGATGGGGTGGTCGCGGTCAAACACCACTTCGATGTGCAGGCCGTTGTTTTTCAGAAGCGGGCCGCGCTCGGTGTCACCGATAAGCTGCGCCGGATCAGCCAGCGCAATGCCATCGCGCGCGGCCAGATCGGCCCAACTTCCGCTCTCCAGCGGGAAGTTATCATCGAGGAACTGCCGCGCGCGCGCAATCACCGCCGCCCCGCGCGCCTCGTCATAGCCGTTCGGACGCACCGGGGGCGCGTCCAGCGCATCGGTACCGTAGAGGGCATCATAAAGGCTTCCCCAGCGCGCATTCGCGGCATTGAGGAGGAAGCGGGCGTTGAGGATCGGCACCACCAGCTGCGGGCCGGCCATCGTCGCGATCTCGGGATCGACGTGTCGCGTGCCGATCTGGAAGTCGCCCGGATCGGGGGCGAGATAGCCGATTTCGGTGAGGAACGCCTTGTAAGCCGCAGGATCGTGCGGCTTTCCGGCGCGCTCCAAGTGCCGCGCGTCGATCTGCGCCTGAAGGCTCTCGCGCTTTGCCAGCAGTGCGCGGTTCCTCGGCACGAAGTTGGCAAGCAGCGCGGCGAAGCCCTGCCAGAAGGGCTCCACATCGCGCCCCAGCGGCGTGAGCACCTCGGTTTCGAGGAAGGTCGCCAGCCGAGCGTCGATCGCGAGACCTGTGCGGGTGGTCATGTCAGTCATTTACGGTCCTCATGGGGTTGGCCGGGGGAGGAGAGGACGTTGGATATTTCTGGGCGCGATATGGCGCAGGGAACGCATCATTGCAACGGCTTGGACTGGCGCGAATGGGCGGCTAGAACGGGTCTGATGAGAGAGGATGCGACCTTGGGCACGATCGACGCTGCGGCAATGCTTGCACAGGTCGAGGCGTGGAGCACAATCAATACTGGCACCGCGAATCTCGCGGGGCTTGCCGAGCAAGCCGCGCTGCTGGCCGAGGCCTTCGCGGTGCTGCCCGGCAGCGTTGCGCTGGTCGATCCCGCTCCGGTGACCGCGATCGCTGCCGACGGATCGGCTTTCGACAAGCCCCACGGCAAGCACCTCGTGGTGAGGGTCCGTCCCCAGGCCAATCGGCGCATCCTCCTGACGGGCCACATGGACACAGTGTTCCCCCCCGATCACGCCTTCCAACGGCTGCGTTGGCTCGACGGCATTACGCTGAACGGGCCGGGGGTCGCCGACATGAAGGGCGGCATCGCGGTGATGCTCCACGCCCTGATCGCCTTCGAAGCGAGCGGCGATGCCTCGGGCCTCGGCTATGATGTGCTGATCAATTCGGACGAGGAAACCGGCTCGCTCGCCAGCAATGCGCTGATCGCGGAACTTGCCGCGGGCAAGCTCGCCGCGCTGACCTACGAGCCTGCCGCCCTGCCCGACGGCACGCTCGCCCACGAGCGCGGCGGCACGGGTAACTACTCGGTCATCATCACCGGCAAGTCCGCCCACGCCGGGCGCAACCCGCACGAGGGCCGCAACGCCATCGTCGCAGCGGCTGACCTGATTCTGCGCCTCAAGACGCTGGAAAGCGCCGAGATCACCATCAATCCCGCCAAGCTCGAAGGCGGCGCGGCCAATAATGTCGTGCCCGATCATGCCGTGCTGCGGTTCAACGTCCGGCCCAAGACAGTCGAGGCAGGCGCGGCGTTCGAGCAGGCGCTGGGCGGGCTGCTCGCCGCCGTCGAAGCCGAGCACGAGGTCGCCGCCCACCGCCACGGCGGCGTCACTCGCCCACCAAAGAAGGTGGACGCACAGGCGCAGCGCCTGTTCGATCTCGTGCGCGCCTGCGGGGCAGAGCTCGGTCAGGACATCCGCTGGCAACCCTCGGGCGGGGTGTGCGACGGCAACAACATCGCTGCCTGCGGCGTGCCGGTGGTCGACACCATGGGGGTGCGCGGCGGAGCGATCCATTCTCCGGACGAATACCTGATCGTTCCCAGCCTTGCCGAGCGGGCGGCGCTTTCCGCCCGCGTGATCGAGCGATTGTCGCAAGGTGCCTTGGCCCAAGGTGCCTTGTCTCAAGGTGCGCTCAACGAAGGAAAACCAGCATGACCTTCCGCCTGCGCGCCGCGCGCCCCGCCGACCTCGAGGCGCTTTACGAGATGGCCAAGCTGACCGGGGGCGGGTTCACCAACCTGCCGCCAGACCGGGCCGCGCTGCGCAGCAAGCTCGAACGCGCCGAGACAGCCTTCGCCAGCGACAGCGAAACGCTCGCCGACGAGCTGTTCGTGCTGGTGCTCGAAGACGCCCGGACCGGCGCAGTGCGCGGCACGTGCCAGCTCATGACGCAGGTCGGCCAGCGCTGGCCGTTCTACTCCTACCGTCTCAACACCCTTACCCAGTATTCGCAGGAACTCGATCGCACGGTGCGCGCCGAGCTGCTCAGCCTCGTCACCGATCTCGAAGGGTCGAGCGAGGTCGGCGGGTTGTTCCTCCACCCCAACGAGCGCGCCGGGGGCCTCGGCCTGCTGCTCGCCCGCTCGCGCTATATGTTTGTAGCGATGCACCGCAGGCGCTTTGCCGACCGCATCCTTGCCGAGCTGCGCGGGATCATCGACGAGCGCGGCGGATCGCCCTTCTGGGAGGGGGTCGCGGGCCGCTTCTTCGGGATGGGCTTCCAGGACGCTGACTATTTCAACGCGATCAACGGCAACCAGTTCATCGCCGACCTGATGCCCAAGCACCCCGTCTATATCGCGATGCTGAGCGAGGATGCGCGCAGCGTGATCGGCGTTCCCCACCCCACCGGGCGCGCGGCGATGCGGATGCTGGAGGACGAGGGCTTCCGCGCCGAAGGCTATGTCGACATCTTCGATGGCGGGCCGACGATGGTCGCACGCACCGACAGCGTCACCAGCGTCAAAGGCGCGGTCACTGCCACCATCACCGACCTGTCGGTTGGCGAGGGCGAGCGCGCGATCCTCGCTACAGGACGGCTCGGCACTTTCCGCGCCTGCTTTGGCGCGCGAGTGCTCGACGCAGAGGGCGGCGCGGCGATCGATTCGGCGAGCGCCGACCTGCTCGACGTAAGCGAGGGCGACACGGTGTGGAGCGTGGCACGATGAGTCTCGCCGAGATCAACTTCGACGGGATCGTCGGCCCCTCGCACAACTATGCGGGGCTGAGCCTCGGCAACATCGCCAGCGCGAGCCACGCGGGCAATCCCTCCTACCCGCGCGCGGCGGCCTTACAGGGTGTGGAGAAGATGCGCGGCAATCTCGTGCGGCTCGGCGTGCAGGGATTCCTCCTGCCCCTCCCCCGCCCCAACCGGACGCTTGCCGATGGCTTGGCGTTGGACGGCAGCGAGGCACCACAGCTGCGCGCCGCGGCGTGGTCGGCCTCGTCCATGTGGACCGCCAATGCCGCCACCGTTTCGCCCGCACCCGACACCGCCGATGGGCGCTGTCACCTCACCGCAGCGAATCTCGTCACCATGCTCCACCGCGCACAGGAATGGCCCGACACCAAGCGCCAGCTTGAAGTGGCCTTCGGAGACACCCGCCACTTCGCGGTCCATGACGCGGTGCCCGGAAGTTTCGGCGACGAGGGCGCGGCCAATCACATGCGCCTGTGCGAGAGCCATAATGCGATCGGCGTCGAGGTGTTCGTCTACGGCAAAACCGGCGGCCGCTTCCCTGCCCGCCAGCACGAACAGGCAAGCCGCATCGTCGCGCGCCGCCACGGGCTCGCGCCCGAGCGCACCGTGTTCATCGAACAGAACCCCGATGCGATCGCCGCAGGCGCGTTTCACAATGATGTCGTCGCGGTCGCCAACGGCCGCGTGCTGTTCACTCACGCCGAAGCTTTCGCCGACCAACAGGGCGCGTATGACGCGATCCGCGCCGCCTTCCCGGCATTGGAAGTGGTCGAGGTGCCGTCATCTGCCGTAACCTTGCAGGAGGCGATTAGCACCTACCTGTTCAATGCGCAGCTGCTCACCCTGCCCTCTGGCGAGATGGCGCTGATCGTCCCTGAAGAATGCCGTGAGAGCCCGAGCGTGTGGGGCTGGGTCGAGACTATGCTCGCGGGTAATGGCCCGATCCGGCAGGTGATCCCGGTCGATGTCCGACAGTCGATGGCGAACGGCGGGGGCCCGGCCTGCCTGCGCCTGCGCGTGGTTTGCGACCCTGCCACGGTCGACCCGCGCTTCCTGCTGGACGAGGCCAAGGCCGACCTGATCGAACGTGTAATCGCCGCCCACTGGCCTCAGCAGATCGACCCCGCCGATCTTGGTTCGGAGGCCCTTGCGAGCAGTGTCATCGCGGCACGGCTCGCGCTTCTGGAGGCGCTCGATCTGGGCAAGCTTGGTTAACGCGTTTGGAGGATCGGCGCAGGAAGGGGTAGGGTTACCGAGATGTTAAACCGACTCAGCCGCAAGGCAGGTCGCGAGACGGTCCGGAGTCGCAATGCTGAGCAAGATCAAGAGGCTGTTCGTGATCAAGACGCGCTTTGAGGCGTTCTTGATCATCTATGCGCTGGCCCTTGGCTCGACCGCGCGCGGCATGATTTATCTTCAAGACTACCCCGGTTTCGGCGGCAAGCTATTGTTCCTCGCCACCACCGGCGCGGTGTTCCTGGGCGGCGCGAAGATCCTCGACTGCCTGAAGCTGGAGCAGGAAGTGGAAATGCTGCGGGCGGCAAGCCAGCAGGCGCTTTAGCCACATGAGAGCCAGAATTTGGGGAATAGGTGGGGGTTTCTGTTGCTACGTACCCCCGGACGCCCGGTATCCGATTCTGTTGCCCGGTTCGGTCCGACCGCGCTTTTTAACCTAGTAAAAGAAGGGCGTTAGCCCATCAATTACGCAGCCATTGCGAGTGCTTCGTTATCGTTG
>JBBRUU010000011.1:0-35262 GCA_038247515.1 Sphingomonadales bacterium | reverse complement strand
TCCTGCGCCTGCTCACCACGCAGCTTTCCCAGCAGGACCCGCTCGAACCGACCGACAATCAGGCGATGCTGGCGCAGATGGCGCAGTTCTCTGCGCTCGCCGCGACCACCGAAAGCGGCGCGACGCTCGAGGAGATCTCGACCAAACTCGACCGCCTGATCGCCGCGCAAGAGGCCGCCACACGCCGCCTGACAACCCCGCAATCCTGACCCGACGTCCCACCCGAAAGGATCACGCCCCATGTCTTTCTTCACCTCGCTTTCCGGCCTCAAGAACGCCGAGACCGACCTGCGCGTCATCGCCAACAACATCGCCAACGCCGAAACCGTGGGCTTCAAGAAGAGCTCGGTGCAATTCGCCGACCTCGTCGCCACCGGCTCCGCGACCGACCCGCGCCGCAGCCCGGGCATCGGCGCCACCGTCGCCGGGATCACGCAGGACTTCGTGCTAGGCCCGCTCGAGCAGACCGGCCGCGCGCTCGATCTGGCGATCGACGGTGACGGCTTCTTTGCCCTCTCCAATCCGTTCTCGGGAGATGTCAGCTACAGCCGCAACGGCAATTTCCGCCTGACCGCAGGGGGCGAGCTCGAGGATTCGTGGGGTAACCGCCTGCAGGCCTATCCGGTCGATGCCGCCGGCATCCCGACCTCGACCGTCCCGGCTGATGTCGCCGTGCCGATCGCCAACGGCACAGGCGCGACGCTGGCCAACGTCACCATCAACGTGCGCGGGATCATCATCGCCGCCTATGCCGACGGTAGCACCCAGTCGATCGGGCAGGTCGCGCTGGCGACTTTCCCCGCACCCAACGGGCTGCGTGCGGCCGGACAGACCAAGTGGCAGGCGACCGGAGAATCCGGCGCGGCGGTGTTCGGCAATCCCGGCATTGGCACCTATGGCGAGATGATCAGCGGCGCGCTCGAACGCTCGAACGTCGACCTCGCCGAGGAAATGGTCTCGCTGCTCACCGCGCAACGCAATTTCCAGGCTAACGCCAGGGCGATCGATACCGCAACCCAGATATCCCAGACCGTCCTGAACCTGCGTTCGTAAGGCGATGGACCGGCTGATCTACACCGCTCTGACCGCGATGAACGCGGCGATGGACCGGCAGCGGGTGGTGGCAAACAACCTCGCCAACGCTTCGACGCCGGGCTTTCGTCAGGAGATCTTCGCGGTCACCCCGGCGACGCTCAAGGACGGCTCATTGGAAGCCCGCGCGATGGCGCGCGGCAATGTGCGCGGGGCGGACATGCGTGCTGCACGGGTGGTGCCGACCGGCAACCCGCTCGATGTCGCCCTCGAGGGCAAGGCGCTGCTCGCCTTCCAGTCCCCCGACCGCCAAGGCGAGATCTACTCGCGGCGCGGCGACCTTCGGGTGTCGGCCTCGGGCGTGATTGAGAACGGCGAGGGGCTGGCGGTGCTGGGGACAAGCGGTGCGCCGATCACGGTGCCGCCCGGCTTTGCGATCAGCCTCGCTGCCGATGGCACGGTGCTCGCCAGCGATCCCACCGCTCCCGGTGCGGTGGCCGAGCCGATCGACAAGCTGCGGCTGGTCAATCCCGAAGGCAGCCCGCTCGCCAAGGGGATCGACAGCTTTTTGAAGGTGCCGGGCGCCAATGGCCAGACGGGCGTGCTGCCTCCCGATCCGACTGCGCGCCTCACTCCCGGCGCGCTTGAGATGTCCAACGTCGAGACCGCTGACACGCTGGTGCAGATGATCGAAGCCCAGCGGGCCTTCGAACAGCGCGCCAAGATCATCGCCACCGCAGGCACGCTCGACGAAGCCGGCAGCGGCCTGATGTCGCTGCGCTGACCCCCATTCCAAAGGAGACCTGAGACATGCCGACCTCCGCCCTTCACGTCGCCCGCACCGGGCTCGAAGCGCAAGACGCAAAAATGCGCGTCATCGCCAACAACCTCGCCAATATCGGCACCACCGGCTTCAAGCGCGACCGCGTGGACTTCGCGACGCTCGCCTATCAGGAGCAGCGCAGTGCCGGGCAGGCCTCGACCGGGCAAACCGCCTTTGCCGTCGGCCTCAACCTCGGCACCGGTGTGCAAGTGCAGGGCACCAGCCGGATTGCGACGCAGGGAACCCTTAACCCCACCGGCAACTCGCTCGACCTCGCGCTCGATGGCGACGGTTTCTTCCAAGTCGAGCTGCCGCCGGGTGGCCAGATCGGCTTCACCCGGGCGGGCAACTTCACCCTGTCGAACGACGGCACTCTGATCACTTCGCAGGGCTATGCGCTCCAGCCGCCGATCCAGGTGCCGGTCGGCTCGCAATCGCTGACCATTTCGCCTGACGGCACGGTGAGCGCGATCGCGCCGGGCACCACCGAAGCGACGCTGCTCGGCCAGCTGAGCGTCGCCAGCTTCGTCAATTCGGCGGGCTTGCGCGCGATCGGCGACAACTTCCTCGTCGAGACCGGCGCCTCCGGCCCAGCCGACCTCGGTGTGGCCGGGCAGAACGGGCGCGGGCAGATCCGCCAAGGGATGCTCGAGGGCTCTAACGTCAACGTCGTCGAGGAGCTGGTCGACATGATCGAGACCCAGCGCGCCTACGAGATCAATTCCAAGATGATCAGCGCGGTCGACGAGATGCTGCGCAACGCCAACCAGACATTGTGAGATACGCCATGACAGGTCGCCTTATCCTCGCGCTGGCCGCGCCACTCGGCCTCGCCGCCTGCATGGGCGGCGGGACTGGGCCGCAGCCGGGCTTCACCGCCCCGCCGCCTCCCGGCGCGGCGCTGACCGCTGCCAATGCCGGCGATCCGTTCGCGCCGATCGCTCCGCAGCCTGCGAGCGCAGGGGCCATATTCCAAGCGGGGAGTGGCTATGCCGGCCTCGTCACCGGCACCCGCGCCCGCGCGCCGGGCGATATGGTGACGATCATCCTTGTCGAGGCCACCACCACCAACAAGAGCACCACCGGCAAGACCAGCCGCGAAGGCAGCCTTGGCATCACCCCGCCCATCAAGGGCCCGCTCGACTTCCTGAAGGCCGATGCCCTTAAAGCTGCGGCCGAAGGGTCGTTCACCGGATCAGGCAATGCCGCGCAGCAAAGCCGCCTTAACGGCGCGGTCGCGGTCACCATTGCCGCCATCTACCCCAACGGCACCGCCGAAGTGGTCGGAGAAAAGCAGATGACGTTCAGCCAGGGAGACGAGTGGGTACAATTCGCAGGCCGCGTCCGGCTGGTCGACATTGATAGCGACAACCGCCTTGCCTCCTCGCAAGTCGCCAATGCCCGGATGATCTATTCGGGCAAGGGCGCGGTGCAGCAGGCGAGCCGTCCGGGCTGGCTGAGCCGCTTCTTCGGCGCCATCTCGCCGTTCTGAGGGGATAGAGCATGAACCGCATCCGCATCCTTGCGCCGCTCATCTACCTGCTGATCGCTATGGTCGCAGGCCAGATCCCCACGTCCGCCCATGCCGAGCGCATCCGCGATCTCGGCCAGTTCGAGGGGCTGCGCGCCAACCAGTTGACCGGCTACGGCATCGTCGTCGGCCTACAGGGCACAGGCGACAACAATCTCGAATACGTGACCGAGGCGATGCGCGGCATATCGGGCCGGCTCGGCCTGCCGCTGCCCCCCGGTGTCAGCCCGACCTTGCGCAACGCGGCCGCGGTAATCGTCACCGCCGAGCTGCCTGCCTTCGCCAAGCCCGGCCAGCGTATCGACATCACTGTCTCGACATTGGGCCAGTCATCGAGCCTGCGCGGCGGAGCGTTGATCCTCACCCCGCTGTATGGCGCGGATGGGCAGATTTACGCTATGGCGCAGGGCAATGTCGCGGTCGGCGGCCTCGGCGTCACCGGGCGTGACGGTTCGCAGGTCAGCGTCAACATCGCCACAGTGGGCCGCATCGCCGACGGTGCCAGCGTGGAGCGCGCGGTCGCCACCGGCTTCGACCTGTCGCCGACCTTGCGCTTCAACCTGCACAAAGCCGACTTTCTGACGGCCGCGCGCGTGCGCGATGCCGTCAACAGCCGCTACCCCGGCATCGCCGCCATCGCTGATGGCGTGAGCATCGTGCTTGCCCTGCCGCAGGGCAGCGACGTCCGCTCCGGCATCATGGCCGAGATCGAGATGCTCGCCGTCACGCCCGCCCCGGTCGCTGCGCGGGTGATCATCAACAGCCGCACCGGCACGGTGGTCATCAACGACGCAGTGCGCCTCGCTCCTGCTGCGGTCAGCCACGGCAAGCTGGTGATCCGCATCGACGAGAACCCGACAATCGTGCAGCCCGCGCCCTTCAGCAACGGCCAGACCGCGCAGGAGGAATCCTCCAATATCACAGTCGAGGAACGCTCCGACCGGGTCGCCTACATGCCGGGCGCTGCGTCACTAAGCGAGATCGTTGACGCGCTGAATCTGCTCGGCGTCGGCGCTTCCGACCTGGTGGTGATCCTTGAAAGTCTCAAGCAGGCTGGCAGCCTGCAAGCCGAAATGATCGTGTTGTGACCGGCGCGGTGCCCCCCTCCCGCCCGGTCACGCCCAGCAGCGCGGTTCGCCCGGAGGCGCCCAGTTCCCTTGGCCTTTCTCCGGAACGAGCCGCGCTGCGCAAGGCGGCCGAAGGTTTCGAGGCGATCATGGTGCGCAAGATGCTTTCCACCGCCCGTGCCGCAAGCTTGACCGAGGAAACCCCGCTCACCGGCGGCGGGCTCCAGCAGTTCCAGACGATGCGCGACGAGCACTTCGCCGACATCGCCGCACAGACGGGTGCCCTCGGGTTTGCCCGGAGCATCGAAGCGCAGCTTGCGCAATACCTCCAAAGGCAAGGGGATAGCTGATGCCGTCTGCAATCTTCACCATCGCCCGTTCGGGCCTTACACAGGCCCGCCGCAGCCTTGAGCTGACGGCCCAGAACGTCGCCAATGCCGAGAACGCCAACTATTCGCGCCGCACCCTCACGCAAGGCGAGTTGGTGATGACCGGCAATATCGGCAACAACGCGCAGGATTCGCTGGGCGGAGTGCGCCCCGGCATTATCGAGCGCGCCGAAAGCAGTCTGGTGCAGCGCCAAGCGCGCGATTCCTCCTCCGCGCTGTCGGCGGCCAGAGCCGAGTTCCTCGCCATGCGCGAGGCCGAGAGCGCGATCGAGACCTCGGGGGTCTATGCGGGCCTCGTCGATGTCGAGGCGGCATTCACGCGGCTCCAGAACAACCCGCTCGAACCCGCCCTGCGGCTTTCCGCGCTGGAAAGCGCGCGCAAGATGGCGGGCAATTTCCGCATCGCCAACGGCACGCTCGGCAATGCTCGTTCGCTGGTGCAGGCCGAGATGGGCGCCAGGGCGCTGACCGTCAGCGAGCGCGCCAAGGAGCTCGCCGAAATCAACGCCGACCTCGTCGGCTCGCGCGAGGGTACGGCGGGCCGCGCGGGGCTGCTCGACGCACGCGACTTGGTGCTGCGCCAATTGGCTGCGGAATTCGGTATCGAGCCGACGATCAACGCCAACGGCTCGGCCGATGTGATGTTGACGGGCACTCCGTCGGTGGCGCTGGTGACGGGCGCCGTGGCAAGCGCGGTAAGCGTGAGCTTCGCCGCCGACGGCACCGCCAGCTTCGCGGTGGGCGGAACCGGCTTCGTGCCGGCAGGCGGAGCAATGACCGGGCGCGCCAGCGCGCTGATCGGCATGGCGGGCCTTCAGACCGATCTCGACACGATCGCGATCTCGGCGATCAGCATCGCCAATACTGCGCAAGGCAATGGCGCTGCCGCCGACGGCAGCCCCGGCCAGCCGATCTTCGCCGGAACCGGCGCGGTCGACATCAACGTGGTGCTCGCCGCGGCAACCGGCCTCGCCACCGCGCCCTCCGGCGCGCCAGCGGGCAGCCGCGACACGGGCAATCTCGCCGCGCTGCTGTCGGCGCTCGGCGCCTCGACCGGCCCGGTTTCGCGCGCCGACACGCTGCTGCTCGGCCTCTCGAGCCGGGTCTCGGCGCTCGAAACCCGCAGCGAGGGCCTTACCGTCGTCGTCGCCAGCGCAGAAGCGGAGCTGCTGCGCGAGACTGGCGTCGATCTTGATACGGAGGCCGCCAATCTGGTGCGCCTGCAACAGGCCTTCCAAGCCAACAGCCGGGTGATCCAGGTCGCCGCGGATCTGTTCGATACGATCCTCGGCCTCAGGTAAGGGAGCGCGCCGCCATGACGTCCATCACCAATTCCGCCGGATCCTTCTTCAACCGCTCGCTCGCGCAGATGTCCGACCTGCGTGGCGGCATCGAGCGCGCCCGGAGCCAGATCGCCACCGGCCGCCGCATCGAGCGCGGTTCGGAGGACCCGGCCGCTGCCGCCCAGCTGCGCAGCGTCGCGCGGCGTGAGGCGCTGGCCAAGGTCGAGGGCGATAATGCCGCACGGCTCGGGCAGGATCTCGGCGCGGCCTCCAGCGAGCTCGAGGCGGTCACGGCGCTTCTCCAGCGCGCCCGCGAACTCGCCTTGCAAGCCGCCAGTGCGCCCGCCGGGGACCGTGCGCGCCAAGCTATCGCCTTCGAACTCGAGCAGCTCGGTGAGCAGTTGTTCGGCCGCGCCAATGCCGCCTCGCTTACCGGTGAGCCGTTGTTCTCGGGGCAATCCTCGGGCGCCGCCTTCACCCGCGATGCGGTAGGCAACGTCACCTATGTCGGAACGCCCACGAGCGGCGGTGTGCCGGTCGCGCCGGGCACCGCGATTGAGCGCGGGTTACCGGGCAACGCGGTGTTCGAGTTCGTTCTGGCCGGGACGCCGACCAGCGCGTTCGCGGTGCTCGGCGCGCTCACCACCGCCTTGCAGGGCGGTGCAGGCGATCCCGTGGCGGCGGCCAGCGCTGCCATCGCGGGGATTGATGCCGCGCTCGACACCACCAACCGCGCGCAGACCATCCTTGGCACCCGCATGGCGTGGGTCGAGCAGGTCCAGGAACAGCAGGGCGAACGCAATATCGCGCTTGCCGAGCGCCGCTCGCGGGTCGGCGACACCGACATCGCCGAGGCGATCGCGCGTCTTCAGCAGTCGCTCACCGCGCTTGAGGCCACTCAGTCCGCCTTCGCCCGTGTCAGCTCGCTGACGCTGTTCGACGCGCTGCGCTGAAGGGAATAGAACCGTGATTGCTGCGATCGGCATCGTCGTACTTCTGGTCATGGTGTTCGGCGGGTTCATGCTCGCCGGCGGCGCCATGGGCCCGGTGCTGGCCGCGCTCCCGCTCGAATTCATGATGATCGGCGGCGCGGCGGTCGGCGCGACGCTGATCGGCAACTCGATGCACGAGATCAAGCTCCTTGGGAGTGGAATCGGCAAGGTCTTCAAGGGACCGAAATATACCCACGAGGATCACATTGATGCGATCGCCCTGACCAGCAAGTTGATGAAACTGCTGCGCTCCGAAGGCGCCGTCGCGCTGGAAAGCCATGTTACCGAACCGGCAAGCTCCACGATCTTCAGCGAATATCCGCGTCTTCAGGCCGACCCCGTCGTGACCGCGATGATTTGCGACCCGCTGACCCTGATGGTGGTGTCCTCGGGCACGCTCGACACCCACGCGGTCGAGGATGTGATCGATTCCGCGATCAAAACCCAGCTCCACGAGATGGACGAGCCTGCGCACATGATCCAGTCGCTCGCCGACGCGCTGCCGGCGCTCGGGATCGTTGCGGCGGTGCTCGGGATCATCAAGACGATGGGCGCGATCGACAAGCCGCCGGCGATCCTCGGAAAGATGATCGGCAGCGCGCTGGTCGGAACGTTCCTGGGCGTGCTGCTGGCCTATGGCTTTGCAGGTCCCCTGGGGTCCCGGCTGAAGCAGATCAACACGCATGATCAGCAGATTTTCCATTCGATCAAGCAGGTGATAATCGCCAGCCTGCACGGCTATCCGCAGCCGCTGGTGCTCGAAGCGGCGCGTTCGGGCCTGCCGCCCGCGCACCGGCCCAAGCTCACCGACCTGCTTGACATGATGCGGGGAAGGTAGGGTGGCGGGCGCCGATCCGAAACTCGCCATCCCCGCTCCGATCATCGTCAAGAAGGTCACGATCGTCCAAGGCGGTCACCACGGCGGGGCGTGGAAGGTCGCTTATGCCGACTTTGTGACCGCAATGATGGCGTTCTTCCTGCTCTTGTGGCTGCTCGGCGCTACAGAGGAGAAGCAGCGCAAGGGTATCGCCGACTACTTTGCGCCCACGCTCGTCAAGCTGCGCGAAAATAGCGCGGGCTCCAACGGGCTGCTCGGCGGATCGTCGATCACTGATGTCGACAACTATCCCAACCGTCAGGGCCAGACTGGCCGCCAGACGCTCACCATCCCGCGCGACGGGGCCGGGGGACCGCAGGCCGCCGAGGCCGCCGAGGCCGATCGCCTGCGCAAGCTGCGCGAGAAGGTCGAGAAGAAGCTCGCCGAACGCCGCACGCTCAAGAATATCGCGCGGCAGGTGCGGGTGATGCGCTCGCCCGAGGGGATCCGCATCGACCTGATGGACGATGCCAATTTCTCGATGTTCGAGCTCGGCACGACGATCCTCACCAAACAAGCTCGCGAGTTGCTTGAGGTGATGGCCGACACGCTCAAGGACGAGACCGGCCCGCTGATCCTGCGCGGCCACACGGATTCGCTGCCGTGGCGCGGCGGGGTGACGGCGAACAACTGGTCGCTGTCCGCCGGCCGCGCCGAGGCGACGCGCCAGGCGCTGGTGCTGGGCGGCGTGGCGCAAAGGCGCTTCGCCCGGATCGAGGGCGTCGCCGAGACCGAGCCGCTGATCGCCGACAACCCCGCCGACCCGCGCAACCGCCGGATCTCGCTGCTGCTGCTCGAGGGGCGGGGTGCGCCTGCACCTGCGCCGCCGCCAAAAAAGGGCGCCCCGGCGCCCGGACCATAAGGCCGGGGTCGGGGCGCGAATTGTCGGCTCGTGGGTTGGTCAAAGCCCTTGCGTGACGGTTGCCGCATGGCCGGTGCCGGCCTGATTGATGAACGACTGGTTGAGGTCCGAGGACTGCGTCACGGTTGCCGTATGGCCGCTGCCGGTCTGGATGATGTCCGACAAGTTGTCCTCGCCCAGCTGGGTAACGCCCGACGTCTGGTTCGTGCCGCTCTGGTTGATGGTCGAGATGTTGTCCGCGCCTCCCTGGAGCACGTCGGCATTGAGCAGCGCCGCGCCGCCAGTGCCGGTTTGAGTAACTGTGCTGGTGTTGCGGCCGTCGCCGCTCTGGGTAACATTGGCCGACAGACTGGTGCCCTGCTGGTCGGTTAGCGCGCGGTTGCCGTCCGAGATCTGGATAATGCTCGCCTCGTTGAACGAGCCGGTGTTGCCACCCTGAATGATCTGGGCGCCGCGGACAAAGCTGCCAAAGCCGACATTGTTGCTGCCGATCTGTTCGATCGTCGCGCTCTGGTTCTCGCCGAGCTGTCTGGCTTCGGCGGTGTTGTTGTCCCCGCTCTGATCGACGCTTGCGAACTGGTTTTCCCCGAAGCCAGTGTCGAACAGGCTTGTCCGCTCACGGCCCTGATCGACCAGCGCATAGTTGCCATTGCCGGTCTGGTTGGTGGAACCGCTCTGGTTTGCGCCGCGCTGGACGATATCGCTGTCATTATCGTTGCCTTCCTGGAAGACCATCGCGTCCTGCCCGTTGCCGAGGGCCGCGCCCTGATCGATGTCGGCAGTGTTGCCATTGCCGATCTGCGCGGTGTTGGCAGTCTGTATCGTGCCGCGTTGCAGCACGGTGGCCGTGTTTCCCGAACCATCCTGGAGGATGCTCGCATCATGGTTGATGCCGGACGCAGCGCCCTGATCGATGCTTGCAGCGTTGAGATCGCCGATCTGGGTCGAAATGGCTCCCTGCGCGGTTCCGCGTTGCCGCACGGTGGCGGTGTTTTCGAACCCGTCCTGCCGGATTTCGGCATCGTGGTTATTCCCGACCGCGGCGCCTTGATCGATCGAAGCGAAGTTGTCGGCATCGCCCTTCTGCTCGACGAAGGCGGATTGCAGCCCGCCAGCCTGACGGATCACCGCCTCGTTATCGTCGCTCAACTGGATTACACCTGCGCCTGCGGTCGTACCGGCATCATTGCTTGCGCCAAGCTGGATGATGTCCGAGCGGTTGTCATCGCCGGTCTGCAGCACATTCGCGTCGTGTGCCCCGACACCTGCCTGGGTCAGCAGCGATTCATTGCTGTTGCCGTTCTGGGTGACGATGGCCTGATTGAGCCCGCTCGACTGGAGCAAGCTCGAGGTGTTGTCGTCCCCACCCTGCGCCACCGTCGCGTTGTTGAGGTTACCGGTCTGGCTGAGATCGGATTCGTTCCGGGCGCCGCTCTGGGTTACGGCTGCGATATCGAGGTCGCCGCTCTGCAACACATCGGAATCGTTGTTCTCGTCAGACTGGGTCACGGTGGCGATAGCAAAGTCGTTAACCTGGCGGACCAGCGAACTGTTCCGGCTGCCCGACTGAGTGACCGTCGCGGCGTTGCTATCGTCCGGGCTGCCGGTACCGTTGTCCTGGGTTACGGTGGATACGTTGCCGCTGCCCGACTGGCTCACGGTGGCGCTGTTGTTGTTTCCGCCCTGCGTGACCGTCGAAACGCCGTCGCTGCCGCTTTGGCCGACAGTGGCTGACGCGGTGTTGCCGGGCTGTGTCACGGTGGATGTATTACGGTCTTGGGCCAGCGCGGGCGCAGCCGCAGTCATCGCCAGCGCTGATGCGCTAGCGAGCCAGAAACGTGTCATGAAATTCCCCCTAGAAATTGAAGCGTAATCGCTGAAATGCATATTAGGCGCGTCGTCGTGTTGCCCGCCCGCCAAGGCCCACGCGATCTTTTTGAACTCTATCTGCGAGTCGTGCGGAACGGGTGTGACCGTAAGGTAAGTTAACAAAAGGTAAAGGCACAATGACGTGCTATGCCTGATTTCGGCGGAATGTTCCGTTCTCGTACGCGATGCCAAAAGCCCGGAGCCATTGCGGCTCCGGGCTCTCGGTTGTCCGCCCCAAGGGGGGGAAGGGCGGCGCGGGACTTGGACTTAGCGCAGCAGCGACAGGACGTTCTGTTGCGACTGGTTGGCCTGGGCCAGCATAGCGGTCGAGGCCTGGCCGAGGATCTGCGCCTTGGCCAGCGCGGTGGTTTCCACCGAGTAATCGGTGTCCATGATCCGCGAACGCGCGTCGGTCAGGTTGGTCGAGACGCTGGTGAGGTTGTTCACCGCCGACTGCAGACGGTTCTGGCCGGCACCCAGCGTGGCGCGGGTGGTCGAGACCAGTGCCAGGTTCGTGTCGATCGCCGTCAGAGCGGTCACAGCGGCCGTCCCGGTGGCGCCAGTCACCGTGTAGGTTGCCGAACCGAGCGTCGTAAGGTCGGTGAGGGTCAGAGCAATGGCGTCGGTTCCATTGGCGCCCGCCAACACGGTAACCGGGGCGGTCGCCGTCAGCACACTGATGCCGTTGAACGCCGTGTTGGTGACGATCTGGCCGATCTGCGCGGTGAGCTCGGTCACTTCGGCCTGGATGTTGACGCGGTCGGCGAGCTGATAGGTGTCCGAACCGGCCTGCACGGCCAGCTCGCGCACTCGCTGAAGCATATTGGTCACTTCGTTCAGCGCGCCTTCTGCGGTCTGGGCAAGGCTGATGCCGTCATTCGCGTTGCGGATACCCTGCGACATACCGCGGATCTGCGAGGTCATCGAGTTGGCGATCGCGAGGCCGGCGGCGTCGTCGGCGGCGCTGTTGATACGCTTGCCCGACGAAAGGCGCTCCATCGCCGTCCCGAGCATCTTGCCGGCCGAAACGCTGGCGTTGGTGGCGCGCAGGGCCGAAGTGTTGGTGTTGATCACGTTCATTGTCAAAACTCCCGAATGGTCAGGCAGGACGAATAGGCCCGTCGCTGCTGGCAATAAGAGCGGCTGCTCTCCGGGATGTTTAAGCCTGACAATTTCAAACAAAAAAACAATGGTTTGTGCATCCTGAGCAGACGGACGGCTGCTCTGCACCGGGGTCTGCCATGGCCGATGACTGGTGCGGCTTAGGGGAAGCTACGGGGGCTTAAATTTGCCACATGTGCAGCCTGCATGCGGCACAGGATTGCCGAGACCCGGCACGCACGACCAACCAATCACACATTCAGGGGCAAGCATGATGGAACCGTTGATGGGCACCTTGCGCGGCGCGACGACAGCGCCTCAGGCGGGCGCGCACGATATCCTAATCGACATGACCGTGCCGCTCATGGGCGGCAACTGGCAGCGCGACCGCATCGTGCTGGGTGAGGCGATGCCGCCCGCGATGGCTGCGGGAATCGCCCGCAGCGGCAAGGTCGCGATCACGCTCGAGCATGCCGCCACGCCCTCGCTGGCAATTGCAGGCGCGGGGGCGGGCAACGCGCGCATCACACTTGCGTATGATCCCGCAAGCCTTCCCGAGGCGCGCGCCGCACTGATCGCGGCGTCAGCGCAAGGCGGTTGGCCCGTCGCGGGCGATCCCCAGTCGCTCGCGCTGCTGACCCTCGCCGAGCGAATCGCTGCGAGCGACATCCCTGTGCTGCTTGAAGGCCCGACCGGGACCGGCAAGGAAGTCCTCGCGCGCTTCGTTCACCGCCTCTCGCCGCGCGCATGCGGAGCCTTCGTCGCGGTCAATTGCGCAGCCATGCCCGAAGCGATGCTCGAGGCGCTGCTGTTCGGCCACAAGCGTGGTGCCTTCACCGGCGCGACCGAAGCGGGCGAGGGCCTGTTCCGCGCGGCGGACGGCGGCACGCTGCTGCTCGACGAGATCGGCGAACTGCCGCTCGCGCTGCAGGCCAAGCTGCTGCGCGCCTTGCAGGAAGGCGAGGTGCTGCCGCTCGGCGCAACGAAACCGCTCAGGGTCGACGTGCGCGTGGTGGCCGCGACCAACCGGCATCTTGCCGCCGAGGTCGAGGCCGGGCGTTTCCGCGAGGACCTGCTTTACCGCCTCAACGTCTTTCCCCTGCGCTTGCCCGCGTTGCGCGACCGGCCCGGCGACATTGCCGCGCTCGCCTTCGCGATGCTGTTGCGCCACGCCCACTCCGCCGGTTGCCCCGGCTGGATCGACGCAGACACGCTATTGCTGCTCGAGAGCCATGCCTGGCCGGGCAATGTCCGCGAGCTCGAAAACGTCATCCGCCGCGGTATCCTCCTTGCCGATGGCGCTGCGGCGATTGCGCCTTCGCATATCGTGTTCGACACCGCCGTTCGCGCCGTAGCCGAAGCGACCAGGCCTGCCGCGCCGCAGCTCACCTGCGTGGTCGCGCCGCGCTCGCTTTCCGATGTCGCCTTCGCATCCGAGGCGCGCGCGATCCTCGAGACCCTCGCCAAGCATGACGGCAACCGTGCCGCCACCGCCCGCACCCTTGGCATCTCCGAGCGCACCCTGCGCTACCGCCTCGCATCGATGCGCGGTGCGGGGATGCTTGCGGCGGGAGGTGCGGCATGAGCGGCGTCAGCGAAATTGGGCGCGCCAGCTTCGGCGTCGAGGACGTCATGGCACTGCGCAGCCAGGTGCTCGCCCGCAGCACAGCTCTGCGCGACGTGCGCGCGGCGAGCGAGGTTGGCGGCGGTTACGCCCCCACACCGGCGCCCGGTGCGGGCTTCGCCGATACGCTCCACAATGCCCTCAGGCAGGTGAGCGCGGTGCAGGACCGATCAAGCCAGATGCAGGTCGCCTACGAGCGCGGCCAGGTCACTGACATCGCCCAGGTGATGCTCGCGCGGCAGGAAGCGGGCGTCGCCTTCGAGGCCACGCTGCAGGTGCGCAACAAGCTGCTCAATGCCTATCAAGACATCATGCGGATGGGGGGCTGATAGATGGCCGACGCGACCCTACCCGTGCCCACCGATCCGTCTGGCCTGCCGATGGTCCCCAATCCTGCGAGCGGCTGGCGCACCATGCTGCCGCCTCCGGTGGCGGGCTTCATCAGCCAACCCGCGCTCACCCGCGCCCTGCCTGCCCTGGCGAGTGTCGGCGCACTGGCGGCCGCTGCCGGCCTGTGGATGGCGATCTCCTCCGGCCCCGACCGGGTACTCTACTCCAGCCTCACCGATGCCGAGCGCGCCAAGGTGGTCGAGACGCTCGAGACGGGCGGGATCGACTATGCGATAGACAACAACACCGGCGCGCTCTCGGTCTCCGCTAACGACGTCTACCGCGCCAAGATGCTGGTCGCGAGCGACGCCGGGATCGCCGCGCCGGAGGGCGCAGAGGCGATGCTGGATTCGATGCCGCTCGGCACTTCGCGCACGCTTGAGGGCGAGCGGCTGCGAATGGCGCGCGAGCGCGAGCTGATGCTGACGATCCGCGAGATAGACGGGATTGAATCCGTGCGTGTCCACCTTGCCACCCCCGACCGCTCGGTTTTCGTGCGTGACAATAACCCGCCTAGTGCCTCGGTGATGGTGCGGCTGGTGGGCGGGCGCAGCCTTTCGCAGGAGCAGGTTTCCGCGATCGTTAACCTCGTCGCCGCCTCGGTGCCGGGGATGAACGCGGACGCGGTGCGGGTGGTCGACCAGAACGGCCGCCTGCTCTCCGACCCGCGCGAGCGCGAGGGTGAGGGGTTGACCCTCCAGCGTGATTACGAGGCAAAGCTGCGTGAACAGCTCGATGCCATGCTGCTGCCGCTGCTGGGCGAAGGCAATTTCTCGGCGCAGGTCCAGGTCGAACTCGACCGCAGCGAGGTGACCTCGGCGCGCGAGACCTACGAGAAGGAAGGCGTGGTGCGCGCCGAAAGCGAGCGCAACGCGGTCCGCACCGGCGCTACGCCTGCAGGCGGCGTGCCGGGCGTGACCGCCAACACGCCCCCGCCGCAGGCCCAGCTTGTCAACGGCCCGCCGCAACCCGCAACGCCGCCTGCTGGCGCCTCGACCGACACCGAGACCGCGACCGACCGCAACTATGAATTGGGCCGCGAGGTCGCCGTCACCACCAACGGGCCGGGGAGCCTCAGGAAGCTCTCGGTCGCGGTCGCGGTGAGCGATGCCGCGCTCAAGAAAGCCGCGCCGATGACCGCCCAGCAACTGGAAGCGCTCGTCAGTGCAGCGGTTGGCGCCAACACCCAGCGCGGCGACATGGTCAAGGTCGTCGCCAGCAAGTTCGAGCCGACCGACCTTGCTGCCCCCGCCTTCTACGAGGAGCCGTGGTTCGCGATGCTGGTCCGCTACGGGACAGCGCTGCTGGCCGTCCTGCTGGTACTTCTGCTCGCGGTGCGCCCGCTGATCGGCAAGCTCAAGGGCCGGGGCGCGAAGGCCCAACCTGACGACGCCGCGCTTGCGCTCAAGGGCGACGAAAATGCTTCGGCCGGCGTGCCGCTCGCGATCAATGACAGCGCCTCCGCCTTCACAGGCGAGGATCTTCCCCGCCAGGTCGAACTCGCCCGGCAGCTCGCGGCAAGCCAGCCCGAGCGCGCTGTCGAGGCCCTCCAGCGCATGCTCGACGCACCGCAGGCACCTAACGCTCAGGCAAACGCGGCATGAGCGCCGAGCCCGCCACCGCCTTGCTCAGCCGGGTCGACCGCGCCGCGGTCTTCTTGATGCTGCTCGGCGACGACGAGGCGACCGGCCTGCTTGCGCGTCTTTCGCCCGGCGAGCTTGAGAAGCTCGGCGCGGCGATGATGGCGTTGGGCGACGTCGAAGCCCCGCACATGGCCGAAGCGCTTGCCGATTTTGCGGGCGAAGCGGCGCGCGAGGCCCTGCCCCGGCGCGGCCGCGACGACCGTGTGCGCACCCTGCTGGACAAGGCGCTGGGGCCGACGCGCGCGGACAGCATGATGCAGCGCATCGCGCCCGGCGCACCCCCGCGCAGCCTCGAACTCGCGCAGTGGCTGGCGCCGGGCGTGCTGGTGCGGCTGATCCTCGACGAACACCCGCAGGTGATCGCCGCGCTGCTGCTGCTGATCGACCCCGAACCCGCCGCAGAAGTGCTCGCCATGCTCCCGCTCGAGCTGCAATCGCTGGTGGTCGAGCGGGTTGCCAAAAGCGGCACGATCTCGGCGACCGCCATCGCCACCATCGACATACTGCTGACCCAGCGCATCTCCGCGTCCTATGGCACGGCGGCGCTGATGCTGGGCGGCCCGCGCGAAGCGGCAAACCTTATCAACCTTGCTGCAGGCGAGCTGCGCAACACCGTGATCCCCGCGATCGCCGAGCGCGATGCGCCGCTGGCCGAGAAGATCGAGGAGCAGCTGTTCACCTTCGAGATGCTGTTCGTCCTCGATCCGATGTCGATGGGCCGCCTGCTGCGCGATGTCGACAACGAGAAGCTTATCGATGCATTAAAAGGCCTCAAGGAACCCGACCGCATGCCCTTCTTCGCCGCCATGTCGAGCCGTGCCGCGGACGGCGTGCGCGACGAGATCGAGCTGCGCGGGCGCCTCGCTAAGAGCGAGGTCCTCGCCGCGCAGAAGGCGATCGTCGAGCTTGCCCGGGGCTTGGCGGATTCAGGCGAGATCGTGATTGGAAGCGGCAGTGGCGAATTTGTCTGAGTGGCTTGGGCGGATCGCTGACGCCCCGTTTGCCGGAACCGGGCCGGGCTGGATCAACCTGCTCGAAGATGGGGCGGGTTTCCGCGAGGCGCTGCCTTTCGGCGAACCCGAAGTGACCGTTGTGCCCGAGCGATCCGAACCCTTGCCCGACCCCGCCGCGCAGGCCCAGGCCCGCGCCTTTGTCGAGGGCGAGGCCGCCGGCCGTGCCGCTGCCGAGGCCGAAGCCGCCGAACATAACGCCCGCCAGCGCGCACTGCGGCTCAATTTCCGCACCCTTGATGAAGCCGCGACCGGCCTGCTCGCCGAAGACCTTGCCGCCACAGTCGCGACGCTGGCAAAAGGCGTGCTGGGCGAGGCGGCGATCGACCGCGACGGCCTGCTTGCGCGCTGTCACGCCGCAGCACGGCGAATCGGCGGCGCGGCCGAGAGCCTCGCGCTGCATCTCCACCCCGAAGACATCGCCATGCTCGGCAAGGACACGCTCGCCGGTTGGCGGGTCGTACCCGACGCAGCCCTCGATCGCGGCAGTCTGCGCATCGAAGGCCCCGACGGCTCGGTCGGCGACGGCATCGAGGAATGGCGCCGCGCGATTGCCGCTGCGGTGCGCGGATGATTGCCGAACTCCAGCTCGATCTTGCCCGGATGCGCAGCGCACCGGTCGCCTCGGGCCCGGTGCTGAGCGGGCGCGTGGTCACCTGCGACGGCGGGTTGATCGAGGTTGCGGGCCTGCCGCTGCCGGTCGGTTCGCTGGGCCTCATCCAAAACGATGCGGGCGCGGAATGCCTTGCCGAGGTGATCGGCTTTCGCGCCGGGCACTCGCTGATGATGCTGCTGGGCGATGCCATGCTGCTGCGCCCGCAAGCGCGGGTGCGGGCGCTCGGCCAACCGGGCGAAGTGCGCGTCGGCGCGGCGCTGCTGGGGCGCGCGGTCGATGCGCTTGGCGAGCCGATCGATGGCGGCCCGCCGCTGGATCTCCCGCTCGCCTGGCCGCTGGTGGGCCGCCGCGAGGGCGCTCTGGAACGTGCTAGCGTGCGCGAGCCGTTCGACTGCGGAGTGCGCGCGATCAATGCGCTTGCGACAATGGGCGTGGGCCAGAGGCTCGGGATCATGGCGGGCTCGGGTGTCGGCAAGTCGGTGCTGGTCGACACTATCGCTGGCCATGCGGTCGCCGACGTCACCGTGGTGGCGCTGATCGGCGAGCGAGCGCGCGAGGTTTCGGACTTCGTCAATCGCCACATGGCCGGGCACCGGCGCGGGGGTATCGTGGTGGTCGCCGTCCCGGCAGATCACGCGCCCAACCTGCGGCTGAGGGCGGCGCAATATGCCAGCGCCATCGCCGAATATTTCCGCAGCCAGGGCAAGCGCGTGCTGCTGATCCTCGACAGCCTCACCCGCGTGGCTCATGCGGCGCGCGAGCTGGCGCTGGTCCTCGGCGAGCCGGGCGCGGCGCGGGGCTATCCGCCATCCGCGCTTGCCGCGATCACGCGGCTGGTCGAGCGCGCGGGCAATTCGGCGCGCACCGGCGGGGCGGTCACGGGGATCTACACCGTGCTTGCCGATGGGGACGATACCAATGACCCCGTCGTCGACACCGCGCGCGCCATTCTTGATGGGCACATCGTGCTGTCACGCGATCTGGCGGCGCGCGGGCATTATCCCGCGATCGATGTGCCCGCTTCCTTGAGCCGGGTGATGGACGACATCGTCCCACGCGACATCGCCGCCGCCGCGCGCCGCCTGCGCGGGCTGATCGCAGCGCGCGAGGGCGGGCGCGATCTGGTGATGATGGGCGCCTACCGCGCCGGGGGCGACCCGCTGCTCGACGAGGCATTAGCGCTATCGCGGCCGATCGATGAATTTCTTACGCAGGCTCGGGGGCAGGCCGAGGCGCTGGCCCCGAGCCACGACGCGATGCTCACCCTGCTCAAGGATGCGTGAGGCGCGCCGCCTCGCGCTGCTCGAACGCCAGCGGCTGATCGCCGAGGTCGGGCGCAAGCAGGCGCTGCGGGGCCTGGCCGAAGCGCTAGAGGCCGAGGCGCGCAGCCACGCGCTCGCGGCGCGCAGCCGGGCCCTCGTCGCTGCCAGCGCGCCGGGCGCGGGCGCCACCATCGGCGGCGCCTTGCAGGTCCGCGCCACCTTTGCCGCCGCGCTCGCCCAGCTGGCGGCCCAAGCGGGCGATGACGCGCGCGACGCGGCCCGCCAGCGCGTGTGGCAGGCCGAGGCGCTTGGCCTCGCCGAGACCCGCGCCCGCCGCCTCGCCGAGATGACCGACGAGGCCCGCATGGCGCTCGCGGCGGCGAAGGCGAAGCGCGAGGCCGCCCGCGAGCTGCCGCTGGCACGCAAGTTGCACTCATCGAAGTAGTGCCCGGATAACGCCGCTTTTCGAGGACGACACGATGATCCCATTCCTGCCCGAGATGCCCGCCCTGACGTTGCCGCCTGCCGGACCGGGCACCCTGTCGCTCGCGCCCGCGGGCGCTGGCGAAGGGGGCGGCAGCGGGCTCGACTTTGCGGGCCTGCTCGGCGCCGCCTTTCCGCCAGTGATGCCGTTGCCGCCGGTGAACGGGGCTGCGGTGGTCACCTTGACGCCGGGCTCGGCCGTGCCCGATGACGCCGCGCTGCCTTACACCGAAGCGCCTCCGCCGGCCACTGCACCGCTGCTTGCGGAGCGCGCCCGTCCGGCCTCCCTGCTGTCGCCCCCCCTTCTTCCGAGCGGCAGAAACCTGCCGCTGCCGGGCGCGGATTTGCCGGAGCCGATCGCCGTGCCGCCGCCGCCCGCCCTCGCGCCGCGCACCCTGGAGCCGCGCGCGTCAGCACCGGCGCTGCGCCCGCGCGACCCGACCGCAGAGGGCGATCCGGTGTCGGCCCGAGCCGAAGTGGCGCCCGACACGCCCGCGCAGATGCAGCCCGCCCCCGCCTTGGCCCTCTCGTCCCGAGCGGCCTTGCGGACGACCCTTTCGCTGGCCGCCGAGCCAAGCGCCAACCTGCCGCCCGCGCTACCTGATGCAGAGGCTGCGCCCGGACCTGAGGCGGTTAGCGCCGCGCCCGACACGCCCGCCCATGATCCCGCCCCCAATCCCGCCCCCGATCCCGAGCAGCCCGATTCGGCGCTTGCCATCGCCCTCGCGCCTCAGGTTCAGCCGGCCTCCCCCGCTGCGCCCGATACCATCACGGCCAGTCTCAAGCGCCCGCTCGCGCCGCGCCTTGCTGTCGCGCTTCCGGCGCAGGCCACCGTGGTGCCGCCCGCCAGCGATGTCGCCGTGGCTGCCGCAAAGCAAGAGCCCGCATCAGCTGCGCTGTCCGCTTCTCCGGGGAGCGCACCTGCCCCGGCGGCGGCGGGAGCGGCGCCAGTCGATGTTGCGGCTGCTGCTGCCGATCCTGGCTCTCCCGCTGCCGCGACTACACCTGCGGTTGCCGCCCCGACCACTGCGCCCCCGGCCGGTACCACCGCGTTCGCCGCGCTGGCCCCTGCGCCGGCCCCCGCAGGCACTCCGGCGCCTGAGCGCGCCGACCTGCGCACGGATGCCCCGTCACCCCAGCAGCAATCGACCATCGATCAGGTCGGCGACCTTCGCGAGGCGCTGCGTGCGGCGCGGCCGGCGATGACGCTTCATCATGCCGAGTTCGGGGCGGTCTCGCTGCGGCTTGAGGCGACGGGTAGCGAAGGCTGGCGCGCGGTGCTGGCGAGCCGCGATCCGGGCTTTGTCCCCGCCATCCACGCCGCGCTCGCCGATCGGGCCGTCATGGCGGCTGCGGCCGCGGCCTCGCCCGACAGCGGCGGATTTATGGGCCAGAACGGGGCGTCTCAAAATAGCGTGGCCCAAAACAGCACTTCAGAGCACCGCTCAGGGTCAACCCCTAATGGGGGGCAAGGGGCCTTGCAACCATACCTCGGGCAATCCGGCTCACGAGACGGCGAGGCTGCGCCGGACCACCGCCGCCCCTCGACCGCTGCTGCTCTTGCGGCCCGCGCCGAGACGGAGGAGGCAGGTTCCGGCAGCCCCGGCCAAGGTTCGGACGGACTATTCGCCTGACATACGCATGACGACAGGGAGCTGACAGGGTGGCCAAGGGCAAGGACAAGGCCGAGAACGGCGAAGGCGGCAAGGGCCGCAAGGGCGGCGCGATTAAGCTCCTCATCGGCGCCGTGCTGCTGCTCGGCCTCGGCGCGGGCGGGGCTTACGGTGCCTACGCGATGGGCCTCATACCCGGCACGGAATCCAAGCACGAGGTCGACCAGCCCAAGCTGGTGCTGAAAGGCGAGGAAGACCCCTATGCCGTCGCCGACGCCGACAAGGACAAGGACGCCGGCGAGCCCGTTTATGGAGAGGGTGGCAGCAAATACCGCACCGCCTATTACTCCTTTGCCGACAGCTTCACATCCAACCTCGCGGATTCGTCGGGGCTGGTGCAGGTCGAGATCGCCGTGTCGACCCATCGCGACGGGCGCGTGCTGCAATGGGTGAAGACCCACGAGCTCGCGATCCGCTCGGCGATCCTCGCCCAGCTTGCCGCCACCACCGAGGGCGAGGCCTATGACGTCGATGGCAAGAAGCGCATCTCCGCGCGGCTGACCAAGGCGGTCAACCAGGTTCTTGAAGAAAACGAGGGCTTCGGCGGCATTGATGCCGTGCACTTCAAGGGGTTCCTTGTCCAATGAGGATAACCCATGATTTTGCCGGGGCGCGTGCGGCAGCGGTGCATTGCGCCGAGCTCACCGCCCATTCCTCTGGGCGTGGCCCGCGCCCCGAGGAGAGTGCCGCGCTGCTTGTCGCATGGCGGCGCGGTCTGGCGCGGCTGCTCGCTGATGACCTTTCGGGGTTGCTCTCGGGCGACCGGCTCGAGGTCCGCATCGGCGAGCCTGAAACACTGAGCGGTGCCGAGGCATTGAAGCGTATTGGCCAGGTCGCCGCCAACAGCCTGATCCGGGTCGGCGCGAGCGGCGAGACCGCGCTGCTGAGCTTCGATTTCGCCACTGCCATCGCGCTCACTGACCGCAGCTTCGGCGGCGACGGGCGGATCGCCGGGGGCATGCCCGAGGTGCTGCCACGCTCGGCCGCGCTGCTGGTCGAGGAGACCGCGACGATGATCGCGGGCGCGATCACCCAAGCGAGCTATGGCGACATGCCGCCGCCGGCCGGGACGAATGCAGGCGGCGAGGTGATCGTGCGCAGCGAGAGCGCGGCGCGGCTCAAACCCTTCGCGCTCGATGCAGAGGCGCTGTTCTTCGTCCTCGAGATCACCAACCGCCAGGGCTGCACCTGGCGCACTACGCTGGCCGTGGCGGCCGAGCGGATGACCCGGCTGCTCCCCGGCGGTGGTCGGCGTAACGTGCGCCAGCGTGCCGCGCGCACATCCGCCAGCGGCATGGCCGCGCCCTTTGCCGAGGTGCCGCTGCCGCTCCACGTGGTGCTCGCCAAATTCGACCTCTCGCTCGCTCGCCTTCAGACATTGGGGCCGGGTGACATGATCCCGCTGACGATGGGCCGGCAGGTGCCGCTAATGGTTGGCGAGACGGTGCTCGCCCACGGCAGTGTCGGCACCGCCGAGGACCGCATGGCGATCCGCCTGACCCGCTTCCCGCAATCCGCTCCAGCTCCGATCGAAGGTGTCGCACCATGACCGCTTATCAGCCCGCCGCCTTTTCCCGTTTCGGCGATGTCGCCGTGCGCCTCTCCGTCGAACTCGGCCGCGCCGAGATGTGCTTGCGCGATGTGCTGCTGCTCGGCGAGGGGAGCACTGTCACCCTCGAACGGCTGACCGACGAGCTGCTCGATGTCACCGCCAATGGCCGGGTGATCGCGCGCGGCGAAGTGGTCGCCGAGAAAGGACGCTTCGCTCTCAGGATCGTCAGCCTCGTCGGCGAGGATGGGCAGGACGTGCCGCCGCCGCCGCCTGCCGCCGGGTTTGAAGCCCCGTCGTCCGCGCCTGCTCCCGCCTCCGCCGACGACGCCCTGTAAGGCGGGGACCGGGCGATGCTTGAATACCTCCTGCGCCTCGCGCTGTTGTTGCCGCTGCTCGCGGGGCTGATCTGGGGAAGCCTGTGGCTGACCCGCTGGCTCCAGACCCGCCTTCACGGCGCGCCGGGTGCGGGCGAGGCGCGTCAGCTCCAGCTGGTCGAGACCAGCCTGATCGCACCGGGAATGAAGCTTGCCGTGGTGCGCTTCCATAACCGCGAGATCCTGCTGGGCTGCACCCGGCAGGGGATGGTCCGGCTTGGTGAAGTGGATCTGGGCGAGGCGCCCGCTGCCCCCACTCTTACCGCGCTGCCGGAGAACGCCTGATGCTCCGTTCCCGAATGCTGCGCGCCGCCCTTGTGGGCCTTGCCGCGTTAACCATGTTTTTCCTGCCTGACATCGCCCACGCGGCGACGCCTGCTGCGCCTGTCGCTGCCACCATGCCAGCGCCCGATCCGATTACGGCAGGCGTCGGCGCGGCAGTCGAACGGGCGCTAGGCGACAAGGGCGCGGGAGATGACAGCCCGCTGAGCATGTCGCTCCAGCTGCTGGTGGTGATGGGCCTGCTCACCATCCTGCCCGCGCTGGTGCTGATGATGACGAGCTTCTTGCGCATCCTCGTGGTGCTCTCGATCCTGCGCCAGGCGCTGGGATTGCAGGGCTCACCGCCGGGGCAGGTGCTTGCGGGGCTCGCGCTGTTCCTCTCGCTGTTCGTGATGGCCCCGACCCTCGACGCCGTGAACACCCAGGCGATCGCGCCCTATGCCGCGGGCACCATCTCCGCCGATGCCGCGATCGGGCAGGCGGGCGATGCCTTCCACGCTTTCATGATCCGCCAGACGCGCGAATCCAATCTGATGATGTTCGCCGATATTGCCGGGTTTGGGCAGAACGGCGGCACCTTCAAGAATACAGCCGACGTGCCTTTCTCGATCCTGCTGCCCGCCTTCGTCACCAGCGAGCTGCAGACCGCGTTCCAGATCGGCTTCATGATCTTCCTGCCGTTTCTCGTCATCGACCTCGTGGTGGCGAGCGTGTTGATGAGCCTTGGCATGATGATGCTTTCGCCGACGATCATCTCGCTGCCCTTCAAGCTGCTATTGTTCGTGCTGGTCGATGGCTGGGCGCTGTTGATGGGCAGCCTTGCGATGAGTTTTAGCTAGTGCAGGAAGAAGCCGCCCTCCTTGCGCTTGCCGACCAGACGCTGTGGGTGACCGCGCTGATCGCCGGGCCGGTGCTGATTGCCACGCTCGTGGTCGGCCTCGTGGTCGGGATCATCCAGGCGGCCACCTCCGTCAACGAGCAGACCCTCTCTTTCATCCCCAAGCTTGCGATCACTGCGCTTGTGTTCGTCGTGCTGGGCGCAGCGATGATGGGGCTGCTCGCCGATTTCACCCGCGAGATCATGGCGCAGGTCGCCGGGCTATCGCGATAAAGCGGTCGGGGAGGCGATGAATGTCCTCGACTTCGGCTTCGGCAGCATCGAGGCGACGCTGTGGCAGATCGTGTTCCTGTCGATCCGCTGCGGCGCGGCGCTGATGGCGGCGCCGATGATCGGCGGCACGGCCGTGCCCGCGCCCCTGCGCATCCTGCTTTCGCTGGTGCTCGGCTATTTCGTGATGAGCTGGGTGCCCATCAATCCTGCGCCCGAAATGATGAGCATCGCTGCGATCCTCGCCGTGCTGCACGAGGTCGCCATCGGCCTGATGCTCGGCTTCGTGCTCCAGATCGCTTTCACGGTGCCGCTCATCGCCGCCGAGCAGATCGCGGGCACAATGGGCCTTGCCATCGCCACTTCGATCGACCCGGCGAGCGGCGCGCAATCGGGCGCGCTGGGCACCTTCTTCGGGCTGGTGCTGAGCCTTCTGTTCTTCGCCACCGGCGCGCATCTCCTGTGGTTCGAGCTGTTGATCGAAAGCTACCGGCTGCTCCCCGCCGGTGATGTCGCCTTCGGGGCGTGGCGGGCGCAAAGCGTCGCGCTGTTCATGGGCTACGGCCTTGCCGCTGCCGCCGCGATTGCGCTGCCTGTCGTGCTGGTGTTGCTGCTGGTCCAGGTGGTGACCGGCCTCATCGCCCGCTCCGCGCCTTCGTTGAACCTCTTTGCGCTTGGCCTTCCCGCTGGCGTCCTGGCCGGGATTGCCGCGATGATCATTGCGCTGCCCGTGATGGTCGGACAGCTCAGAGGCGTAATCGAGGCGGCGCTCGTCCAGTCATCCATGCTCGTGGGAGCGCGCTGATGGCTGAGCAAACCTCTGGCGAGAAGACCTTCGCCCCAACCGAAAAGCGCCGCTCCGACGCGGCGAAGAATGGCGATGTCCTGCGCTCGAAGGAGCTCGCCACGGCCACTGCCACCGGGGCGGGGGCGCTGGCGCTGTGGGGGCTGGGGTCGTGGCTGGGCGAGGGGATGGGGCAGGTCGCCCGCGCCGGCTTCACCTTCGACCGCGCCGCAATCGATGTCTTTGCACCCGGCGCCTTGCTGGGCGACGCTGCGCTCGCCGCGCTGCCGCCGGTGATTGCGCTCGGCCTGATCGTCGCCGTCACCGCCACCGCCTCGCAGCTGCTGCTGGGCGAGGGGCGCTTCAACGCCGGCAGCGCTGGGTTCAAGGCATCGCGCATCAATCCGCTGTCGGGCCTCAAGCGCATCTTCGGCTGGCAGGGGCTGATCGAACTCGGCAAGGGGCTGGCCAAGCTGGCGCTGCTCGGCGGGATTGCGTGGTACTGGGCAAAAGGCCGCATGCCCGAGCTGCTGGCGCTGGGCACCCTGCCGCTCGAGGCGCAGCTCGGCGTCGCTCTCGACGCCTTCGCCAGCCTCATCGGCGCGCTTCTGTTCGGCCTCGTCGTGATCGCCGCGATCGACTACCCGCTGCAACGCTTCCAGCGCGACAAGCGGCTCAAGATGAGCTTCCAGGATATGCGCGACGAGCACAAGCAGTCCGAAGGCTCGCCCGAGATGAAATCCGCGCGCCGCCAGCGCCAGCGCGATCTTGCCCGCGGCGGTGTCGCCAAGGCGATGAAGGACGCGCAGTTCGTGATCGTCAACCCGATGCATTTCGCGGTCGCACTGACCTACGACTCCGAGCGTGCACCCGCCCCGCTGCTGCTGGCGAAAGGCCGGGGCGAGACCGCACTGGCGATGCGCGAGATCGCGGCCGAAACAGGGCTGCCGGTGCTTGAATACCCGCAGCTTGCCCGCGCAGTCTATTTCACCACGCGGCCAAACCAGATGGTGCGCGAGGAGCTGTATGTCGCGCTCGCTTCGCTGGTCGCCTTCGTCTTCGCGCTCAAACGCGGCCAGCGCCCGCGCCGACCTCTGATCGAAGTGCCCGCGCTCTTGCGTTTTGATGGCGACGGGAAGCCCGACAGCTATGCTTAAACTTTCCCGCCAGCGCCCGTTATTCCTGTCATGATCCCTCCCGGCTCCTCGATTATCTCAGCACTTGGCGCGGGCAGCGGCATCGATTTCATCAGGCTGGCCGACGACATCTCGGCTGCCAGCTTTGCCGTCCAGCGCGACCAGTTGTCCGCGCGCCAGACCGCGCTCAGGGCGCAAGTCTCGGCCGCAGGGCAGCTGCGCGGCGCGATCACCGGGCTGGCCAGCGCGCTCGGCGACCGGGTCCGGAACGGCGACCTTGCCCCCAAGCCGGAGCTTGCCAATGCTGCGGTCGCCAAGGTCACCGTCCCGCCGGGCGTGTCGCCGCGCGGCAGCTTCTCGCTTGAGGTGACGCAGCTGGCGCAGGGCCAGACCTTGGTCTCGCGCGCACTCACGACGCGCGATGCGCTGGTGGGCGAAGGCACGCTGACGCTCCGCTTTGGCGCGGTCAATGGCGCCAGCTTCACCGCCGACACGGCGCGCGCGGCGGTGGATATTGCGGTCAGCGCGGCCGACACGCTGGCCACCCTTGCGACCAAGATCAATCAAGCAAGTGGCGGCGCGGTGAGTGCCTATGTCGCCAGCGGTCCGGGCGGCGCGCAACTGGTGATGAAGGGCAAGGAGGGCGCGGCGAGCGGCTTCGTGCTCGAGGCCGCAAGCGTCAATGATCCGGCGACCAATGTGCCGGGCGATCTCAGCTATCTCGGCTGGAACCCGGCGAGCACCGGGGGCGAATTGCGGGCCGCCGCGCGCGATGCCGCCTTCCGGCTCGACACCGTGGCGATGACCAGCACCGGCAATCGCGTCACCGGCCTGCCGGGAGGCTTCAACCTCAACCTCACCGCCACCAATGCCGGCGCCCCCACCACGCTCAGTTTCGCCAGCAGCAACGATGCGGTGTCGAGCGTGATGGGCGACTTCATCACCGCGCTCAACGATATCGTCGGGCAGATCAATGCTCGCGCCGCGCCGGTGGGCGGAGAGCTCGGCAACGATCCGGGCGCGCGCGAACTGCGCCGCGATCTTGGCGGGCTTGCGGGCCGCGTGGTGATGCCGGGCGCTGTCGGCAGCGAGCCGCGTACGCTGGGCGACCTGGGCCTCGCTTTGAACCGCGACGGTACCTTCCGGATTGATTCCGCGCGGTTGAACCGCTCGCTGGAGACCAGCCCGGATGCAGTCGCGGCAATGTTCACTGCGGGGGTCAACGGCGTGTTCTCTACAATGGACCGCTTCGCGCGCGAAAACAGCCTGACCACCGATCCTGCATCGCTCGGCGGGTCGCTGAAACGTTACGAGACTCAGCTTGCCTCCAGCGACGCGCGGCTGGCAAAGATCGCCGAGCAGCAGGACGCGCTGCGCACCCGGCTGACGAAGGAATTTACCGCGTCCGAACGGCGCGTCTCGGCCTCGCAATCCACGCTCTCGTTCCTGCGCCAGCAGGTCGATGTGTGGTCGGCGCGTGGCCGGTAAGGAGCAGGACCGATGCACATGCTGAACCGCAATGCCGCCGCCGCTTATCGCCGCGTCGCGCTCGAAGCGCGGATCGAGGCGTCGGGCAGCGGCGACCTGACGCGCATCTGTTTAGAGGAGGCCTTGGCCGCTCTAGGCCTGTCCCTGATCGCTTTAGACCGGCTCCAGACCCCTCCCAGAGAGCCTTTGACCCGTGCTCAAACGATCATGCTGTGGCTCGCCAAGTCGGTAGCGCCACAGCATCCGCTGCACGCCAGCCTCACGGCCTTCTATGGCGGGTTGGCGGGGCAGATCGGAGCCAATATCCTACAAGCGGATGCCGGTGAGCTTGTGAGGATTCAAAATGATATCAGGGACTTGCTTGTCGCTGCGGGATAGGGCGAGCCAATGTTTCACGTGAAACATTCCGTGAACTTCAGACCTCCCCCATAAACTCCGCAATGATCCGCGCCGCATCCGCCGGGTCCTGAAAGGGGTGGAAATGGGTCATGTCCGGCCGGTGGACGTCTTTGCCCTGCGGCAGGATATTCGCCAGTTCCGGCCAGGTCGGCGAGCTCTTGAAATCATTGAGGGCGGTGTACAGCGCACGCACCACCAGCACCGGAATATCGACGCGCTTTGCCGCGTCGAGAATGCCCGGATTGCTACGGCTCGACGCATAGACGCTCGCCTCGTCCTCGGGCGCGCAGGCCAGCTCCATGCCCCCATCCCAGCCGGCGCCGGAAGGGGCGGGAACGAGGCCGTAGCGGCAGTAATCCTCGAACACGCGTGGATCGAACAGGTTGTACGGATCACGGTCCTTGAACCGCGCTATCATCGCCTCGGGCGAGGCAAAGTCGCGCTTGCGGCGGATCGCGGGGTGGGGATTGTCGGCGGTGTAGAGCGGCTGGCCCGGGGCGTAAAACTCGGGGGCGAGGATGACCGGATCGAACAGCACCATGCGGGCGAAGCGCCTAGTCTCAGAGACCCTGGAGTCGTCGGCGGAGACCTGAAGCAGCGTGTGCGCGCCCATCGAATGGCCGATGCCGACCGCGCCCGTTAAGTGGGCTTGTTCAAGAAATTCAGCGACATCGCGGGCGAGCACCCGCCAATCCTCGACCGGCCCGCCGTTTGTCTGCCCATGCCCGCGCAGGTCGATGGCGTAGGCGGGGTGATCGGGAAAACGCTCGATGATCGCGTCCCACACCCGTCCATGAAAGCCCGTGGCATGGGCGAAGACCAGCGGCGCGCCGCTGCCATCAGAAGGCCAGTGGTGGACCGCCAGCGCGGTCCCGGCGACGGGGTGGAAGCGGGTTTCGGGGGCGGGTCTTGTTGCGATCATGGCGGCGAACAACCCGATCACCTGCCCCAAGTCAATCGCGCGCTTTTGTGAGGGGCGGCTACTCTGCCGGGGTTTGGGCCGGGGTTTGGGCCGGGGTTCGGGCCGCCGCAATCGCGGCCTCGTCCTCGCTGCGATTGCGCAGGAAACTAAGCGCCTCGGCAAGCCGCTCGGGTGCAATCGCCTGCAGCGCGGCAAGGTACAGCGCCACCCCGATCGGCACGCAGGCGACAAGCGCGAGCAGCGGCATCAGTCCGGCGGGCAGCAGCCCGAGCACGAGCTTCACCCCCGCCCCCATCAGCAGCGCGGCAGCGAGCGGGTGGAGGATTGCGCGGGCAAGGCCGGAGGGTTTGAGGCCGATAATCCCGCCCGACAGCATCACCGTCGCGCCGGTCAGCACCGCCATCCCGCCGACCCAGCCCCAAGCAAAGCCATGCAGCCCCCAGTGCGAGCCGATGAAGAAGGCGATCGGCATCACCACGCTACCGATCATGGTGATCTTAAGCGCTGCGAACGGCACCCCGCGCGCATTGGTGGCGGGGGCAAAGAGGATCTGCAGCGTCATCATCACCATCGCGGCGGCGAGGATCGGCAGCAGCGGGACGATCTCGTGCCATTGTTCGCCGAGCACCACCGGCACAAGCACCGGTGCGACTGCGGCCATCCCGGCATAGGCGGGCAGCGCCACCAGCATCACCAGTCGGATCGTCGCGAGCAGCGCGCCGGCGTTGAGGTCGTCGTCTGCGGCGCTCTGGGATGAGGCGTGTTGCCGCGAATAGGCGGCAAAGGCGATCTCGTTGATAGGCGGCACGAACTTGGCCGCGAGCAATTGCGCTAGGAACAGCCCGGTGGTGTAGACCCCCAGCTCGTGCGGATCGAGCACGCGCCCGGCGATCATCACATCCGACTGGCTTTGCACGAACCAGAACAGCTGGGTCGCGGTCATCACCCCGCCGAAGCCTGCGATGTGCCCGGCGCCCTTGAAGCGGAAGCTAGGGCGGATCGGTGCGCGCGCTGCCCAGGTCATGCCAACCGCCTCGGTGAGGAACATCATCATCGGCGCGGCGACCAGCGTCCACACGCCCCAGCCGCTGAAGGCGCCGAGCAGCGCGGTGCTCGCCCCGGCGATTGCGGAGGCGAGGCGCACCTTTGCCGGTTTGCGGAACTCCATCCGGCGCGTCAGCATCGCATAGGGCAGGGCGCAGAACGGGACGGTGAGGTAGGTCAGCGCCTGCACGCGCAGGAGGTTCGTGACCATCGGCTGCTCGAACCACAGGGCGACGAGCGGCGCGGCGAGGAACTGGATCAGCGCAAGGCCGCCGTTGATCAGGATCAGCATCCCCAGCGTCTGGCGCAGCCGTTCCTCGGTGACTTCCTCCTCGCGGATCAGCGCGCTCGCCAGCCCGTAGCCGTTCATGGTATTAAGCAGCATCAGCATGACCTGCGCCATGGCGAACAGGCCGTAATCCTGCGGGGCGAGCAGGCGGATGACGATCAGGGTCGAGGCCCATGAGACGATCTGCGTGCCGATCTGGCTACCCGAGCGCCAGATCACCGCCGTGCGCACTTGCGAGGCGAGCGAGGGAGCGGCTGCGTCTGTTATGGGGCCGTCAGCCATGGGCGGGCACTTCCATTGCCATCGGCTCGGGCGCGGACATCGGGGGGCCCCACACCCGCTCGAGCAGCCGTGCGGCGCTGCGGCTGCGCACAAAGAGGAGGTCGGCAAGGTCGTAGCCAGGCACGGCGCCCATGTTGCGCTTATAGCCGCTGTCGCCCGCGCCGAGATCAAGCACCTGCTGCCCTGCGCCGATCGCATCGGATAGCGAGCGCTTATTGGCGAGCTTGCCGACTTCGTACTCGCCGAAGTCGGTCCGGTAGCTCCCGGCGATGCCGTAGCGCACCGGCCCGTCGTCGCAATCGAAGCAGAAGGCGACCGCGCGCCCGCCGACCCTCAGGATCGTCGCGCACAGCATGGCGCCAAGCACCGGGTCGCTGACAGCATTGCGCCACGGCGCGCGCTGGCGAGGTGTCATGAACTTTGCGCCGCTGCCATCGGTCTTGCTGCCGATCCAGCTCGCGGCCTCGACGCTGCCGAGCTCCGCGAACACGTCTTCGTTCCAGTCACGCCGACGCACATATTGCCACGAGACCGCGCCATGCTCGGCGAGCCGCCGCTCGATCCGGGCGATGCGTTTTTCGGTCGAATTGTGCGGCCATCCGGCTTTGCGCAACGCATCACAGTCGATGACCCAGCTTGTGCCGGCAGGACGTGACAGCACGCTCCAGCCGGCGAGCCTTGCCGCGGCGACGAGGCGCCCGAGCGCGGGATCGCAGGCCCGCGCAGGGCCGAGCCGCCAGACTGGGCCGAGGCAGTTCGCAGCATGGTGGCAGAGAGCTTCGGCGAGCTCGACGGTGTTGCAATCAGGCGCCACCAGAACCCCGCGCAGCGGCCAGTAGGGGCCGGGCACCTTACGCGCACCGGCGATCGCGGGACCGAAGGGAACGGTGGGGATCGCGGCGAGCGGCACGCCCGTGCCGCGCCGCCGCACCAGCAGTGTCCGGGCCTCGCTCTCGCTGTCGCCGCCTGCGCCGTACCATGCCGCGCGCAAGAATCCGTAGCGGGCAAAGCTGTGCGCCGCCAGCGCGTCGATCTCGGGCGCTAAGCCCGGGCTCGCCGCGACCGTCACGGGGTCGGCTGCAATCCTGCTCTCGTACATCATTCACCTGCCGGGCCCTGCGGGGGAGGGCCACTATCAGAGTTGTCTTAACGCGCGGGCGTAACCACCCGGTTAACCACAGGCAGGGAGGATGGGTGGGATCAGCTGGCTAAAACACCACGACGCTGCGGATCGACTTGCCTTCATGCATCAGGTCAAAGGCACTGTTGATCTCGTCCAGCTTCATGACGTGGGTGATCATCGGGTCGATTGCGATCTTGCCGGTCATGTACATGTCGACGATCTTGGGCACGTCAGTGCGGCCCTTGGCCCCGCCGAACGCGGTGCCGCGCCAGTTGCGCCCGGTGACGAGCTGGAAGGGCCGGGTGGCGATTTCCTTGCCCGCTTCTGCCACGCCGATGATGATGCTCGTACCCCAGCCGCGATGGCAGGCTTCAAGGGCGGTGCGCATCACCTCGGTGTTGCCGGTGGCGTCGAAGGTGTAGTCCGCCCCGCCGTCGGTGATCTCGACGATCCTGGCGACAGTTTCCTCGCGGCTCAATCCCTTGGAATTGAGGAAGTGGGTCATGCCGAACCGCTTGCCCCATTCCTCGCGCGCCGGATTGATGTCGACGCCGATGATTATGCTTGCGCCCGCCAGCCTAGCGCCTTGGATGACATTGAGGCCGATCCCGCCGAGGCCGAACACCACGACATTGTCACCGACCTGAACTTTTGCCGTATTGGTCACCGCGCCGACGCCTGTCGTCACCCCGCAGCCGATGTAGCAGGCGCTCTGGAACGGCGCGTCCTTGCGGATTTTGGCGACCGCAATTTCGGGCAGAACGGTGAAGTTGGAGAAGGTCGAGCAGCCCATGTAGTGGAAGATCGGCTGACCCTTGTAGCTGAAGCGCGTCGTGCCGTCGGGCATCAGCCCCTTGCCCTGCGTCGCGCGGATCGCGGTGCACAGGTTGGTCTTGCCGCTGAGGCAAGACTTACACTGGCGGCATTCGGGGGTGTAGAGCGGGATCACGTGATCGCCGGGCGTCACGCTGGTCACCCCAGCGCCAATTTCGCGCACGATGCCTGCGCCTTCATGGCCGAGCACGCTGGGGAAGATGCCCTCGCTGTCGAAGCCGTCGAGGGTGTAAGCGTCGGTATGGCAGATGCCGGTCGCCATGATCTCAACCAGCACTTCACCGGCACTGGGCCCTTCGAGATCGAGTTCGACGATCTCGAGCGGCTCCTTGGCGGCAAAAGCAACGGCGGCGCGGGTCTTCATGTGTGTCGGTCTCCGATAGTCAGCTGCGGCGCGGTACGGCCTCGTGATCGTATGGGCAATGGCGGCAGGCCGAGCCGCAGCACTTGCCGCGCTTGAGATGAGCGACGGCAGTGAAGACGGTGTAGCCGGTGACGGGATCGCGATAGGTGCTATCCCCGCGCGCGCAGGCGGCTTCGTGGATGGCGTGCCAGGGAGGTTGGGTCATGGGGGGAGGCGATAATGCCAAAGCGCGCCCGCGCCAAGGGCGTGGCGAAAGCGCCATGCTGCCGCGCAAAACGTCATTTCTGCGCCGCTTACTGGGTTGCGCACGCCTCGCTTTTGCGCTTCCAAGTGCGTCACCCCTTGTCGGAGACCATCCTTTGCGTTTCGTGCTGTTTGTCGCTGTCCTGCTGTTCGCCTTGCCCGCTCATGCGCCCCTCTTGGCTCAGGGTATCCAGCAGACCAAGGGCACTTTCGAGGACAAGTTCCGTCAGCTCGACGAGGTGCTGCCCGACGCCAACACCTATCGCAACGCAAGCGGTGCGCCCGGCCACGAATACTGGCAGCAGAAGGTCGACTACAAGATCACGGCGCAGCTCGACGAGACCAAGCGCCGCATCACCGCGCGTGCGACGGTGCGCTACACCAACAATTCGCCTGACGCGCTGCCGTGGCTGTGGATGCAGCTCGATCAGAACATCTTCAAGGCGGACTCGATGTCCGAGCTGACCGACGCTTTTGGCGGCGCCGGGCGGCGTGGGCCAAAGGTGACGCTGGGCTCGGGCAGCGACCCGACCAAGCTTTCCATGGAAGAACTCCGCCGCCAGCAGGCGATGGCCGACAACACCTACGGCTACGAGATCGGCGCGGTGAAGACGCTTGCCGGCGCCAATCTGCCGCACACCATCGTCGGCACGCTGATGCGCATCGACCTTTCCGAGCCGCTTGCGCCGGGCGCGACGACCGAATTCACCATCGAATGGGATTTCAACATCGTCGAGGAAGACGCGATCAACGCACGCTCGGGTTACGAGAACTTCCCCGACGATCCAAAGAAGGGCGGCAACGACATCTTCCTGCTTGCCCAGTGGTTCCCGCGCATGGTGGTCTATTCGGACTACGAGGGCTGGCACAACAAGGAGTTCCTTGGCCGCGGCGAGTTCACGCTCGAATTTGGCGACTACGAGGTCGAGATGACCGTGCCGAGCGATCACATCGTCGCCTCGACCGGCACGCTGCAAAACCCCGACGCGGTGCTTAATGCCGCGCAGCGCCAGCGGCTTGAAACCGCGAAGAACGCCGCTGCGCCGGTGATGATCATCACGCAAGCGGAAGCCGCCGCCGCCGAGGCCGGCAGCCCCAAGGGCACCAAAACCTGGCGGTTCAACGCCGCCAACGTTCGCGACTTTGCGTGGGCTTCCAGCCGCAAGTTCATGTGGGATGCGCAAGGCGTGAAGCAGCCCGGCGCGGAAAACGAGATCGTGCTCGCCATGAGCTTCTGGCCCAAGGAGGGCGGCGAGCTGTGGCGCAAGTATTCGACCGCCTCGGTGGTCCACACCCTGAAGGTCTATTCGCGCTTCAGCTTCGACTACCCCTATCCCACCGCGCAGTCGATCAACGGTCCGGTCGGCGGGATGGAATATCCGATGATCACCTTCAACGGACCGCGCACGAACCTCAATAAGGACGGCTCGCGCACCTATACGCTTGCCAGCAAAATGGGCCTTGTCGGCGTCGTTATCCACGAGGTCGGGCACATCTACTTCCCGATGACGGTGAACTCGGACGAGCGCCAGTGGACGTGGATGGACGATGGGCTCAACTCCTTCCTCGATTCGGTCGCGGGCTATGAGTGGGATCCAAAGATGCCGTGGACCCGCAGCGTTCCGCGCGACCTCGTCAGCTACATGGTCTCGAACGATCAGCAGCCGATCATGACCCAGTCGGATTCGATCACCAACCTCGGCTCCAATGCCTATGGCAAGCCCGCAGCCGCGCTCCACCTGCTGCGCGACACGATCATCGGGCGCGAGCGGTTCGACTTTGCATTCAAGGAATATGCCCGCCGCTGGAAGTTCAAGCGGCCCACCCCGGCCGACTTCTTCCGCACCATGGAAGAAGCCTCGGGCACGGATCTCGACTGGTTCTGGCGCGGGTGGTTCTACACCACCGATCACGTCGATATTGCGCTGGACTCGATCTACCGCCTGAAGATGGACAGCAAAAACCCCGACATCGACCTGCCGCGCCGCCGTCAGGAGCGCGGGGACGAACCCGATCTGGTCGGCGTTGGCATCAACAAGCTGCAGGGCCTGCCGATCTGGGTGCTCGAAAACCCGGGTGTCACCGATTTCTACGACACGAATGACGAGTTCACCGTTACCCCCAAGGACCGCAAGGGCTATACCGAGTTTCTCGACGGCCTGCTGCCATGGGAGCGCGCCGCCTTCGACCGCGCGGTCAAGGAGGACGCCAATTACTACGTCCTCAACTTCACCAACAAGGGCGGGCTGGTCATGCCGATCATCCTCGGCCTGACCTTTGCCGACGGGAAGACGGAGAAGCTGACGATCCCGGCCGAGATCTGGCGCCGCAATGCCAAGGAAGTAGCCAAGCTGCTGGTCTATCCCAAGGGCAAGGAGCTGGTGCAGGTGGTGGTCGATCCCGATTGGGAAACGGGCGATGCCGATATCGAGAACAACAACTACCCCCGCCGCATCATTCCCAGTCGGGTAGAAGCGTTCAAGGACGAGGCGAGCAAGGCCCGCATCAGCC
>JBBRUU010000010.1:0-35445 GCA_038247515.1 Sphingomonadales bacterium | reverse complement strand
GCCTGTCCCGGTCCCGACCAGCCAGATACATTCAGCGAATGCTGGGCAGTCCCGCAGGTCCCGCAAGAGGAAGCCCAAATCATCGCTGATTCCGTGATGGACGACGTAAAGGAACTCGGCGGCGACGGCGGGGTGATCCTCGTCACGCCCGAGGGCCATGCGATCTTCAGCTTCAACACAACCGGCATGTATCGTGGCCGCGCGACCAGCGCGGGCGTCAACGAGGTGGCGATCTTCGGGGGTGAGGAGCGGGCTTCGACCACTCCGAACCACTGATCAGTAAAGCTTGCCCACCAATGGCAAGCCCCGCTCGGGCTCGGCGAATTCCTTGATGACACGGCCCACCGCAGCAAGCGTAGCCTGCGCTGCGGGGTCGATCTCGTCATGCGTTTCGCGCGCGACAAAGTAAGTCGCAAAGGTGATCGGCGCCTCGCCCTTCGGCCCCTCGGCGAACCCGATGTCGACATAGATCGAGCCCATCCCATCGGCGAGCGAGGTGCCGGTCTTGTCGCCCGCCACCCAGCCTTCGGGCAGGCCTGCGCGCACGCGCTTGAGGCCGGTTTTGGTGGCGATCATCCAGCCTTTGAGTTCGGCGCGCGCGGCATCTGGCAGCACGTCGCCGTAGAGGAGCGTCGCCACGGTCCAGGCCATAGCGGCGGGCGTCGTGGTGTCGCGGAATTCAGTCACGGGGACGATATTGAGCGCAGGCTCGGTGCGGTCGAGGCGGCTCGCGGTATCGCCGATGCTGCGCCAAAAGGCGGTCAGCGCCGCAGGGCCGCCAAGTTCGCGCAGCAGGACGTTGGCCGCGGTGTTGTCCGACGTGATCTGCGTCGCCTGCGCCAACTCGCGCATGGTTGCGCCTTCGGTCAGCCGCTCGGCAGTGAAGGGCGAGACCGATAGCAGCTCAGCCCTAGTCCATCTCACCCGGCGGTTCGCGTCGATCCGCCCGGCGGCATCCATCGCCAGCACCATCGCCGCCAGCGACAGCTTGAACGAGGAGCAATGCCCGAATCGCCGATCCTGATTGATCCCCACAGCGATGCCGCTGACGGTGTTGTAGAGGCTGGCGCCCAGCGTGCCATTGCCCGCCGCCTCGATGATCCGCAGCTCTGCCGCGAGCCTGCCGAGGGGGCTCTGGTCGGGCGGGATACAAGCGCTCGCGCCCAACGCCAAGGTGCCGCCAATGAAGTGCCGCCGATCCATCATCTTGAAGCGCCGATCCTCATGAGAACTTGTCCGCCTTACGCTTGCCGAACCGCATGTCGCCTTCGAGCTTGGCCCGCAATTGCGCATAGAAGGCTTCGAGGAAAGCGCGTTCGTCGCCCGCGCCGGGGTTCCAGCCGATCTTGCGGCAGATCGCGGCGTGGACGGCGGCAAGCGCGTCGGGCTGCGCGTCGCGCAGCATCCGCTCAAGGGTCTGGAGCTCCTTTTCGCCATAGATCGACAGCTCTGCCTCGCCGAAGTCGTAGCGCACGCCGGTGACCTCGCTTGCGCCCGCTGCTGCGGCCGCGCCCTGCGCCGAGAGAACTGCGGCGAGCTTTGCGCGCGGGCGCTCGACCACCCAGGTCCCGGCGATGATGTCGCCGGCCCGCAAGCTGTCGCGGTTGAAGAAGGGGAACAGCAGGAACAGCGCGAACCAGCCGGTCACCACCCAGCCGAGGACGCCGATATTGTCCTCCCTTCCGGCCATAGACAGAAGCACCACCAGCGTCACCAGCGGATAGAAGATCTCGATATCGCGCAGCAGATTTCGCGCGATCACCGCCTCGGGCGTGAGGCGCATCGCGCCGCGTGCGGCGATGCGGATGCCGACGATCCGCTTGCCCAGCGTCGCGCCGCGCGGGCCGAGCTCCTGCACGAGGAAATATCCGTACCAGGCGACAAACACGAACAGCGCCAGCACGATGCCCAGGAACTCGGCGGCGCTCTGGTTGAGGTTGTCGGGATCAAGCGCGGTCCCGTCGAGCACCCCGGCGGCCAGCCACAGCAACAAAAGTTGTACGGCGATGATGCTGAAGACGAGGATCATCACGTCGATGATCAGCGCGCCCGCGCGGGCGCTGCGCGAAGCAAGCGTGATCGGCAGCGTCAGCCCCTCGGGCGTCACAAGGGTCCGCGCACGCTTGTCATCGCGTAAGGGACCGGACGTGGTCTTGCGCGCGCTCATCCAGCCTCCGGCGATCCGGCGTCCCCGAGCGGGGCGGCGGGGCGGTAGAGGATGAAGTAGGAGAGCCAGATAATAAGCATCGTGCCGCCGATGATGAAGCGGCTACCGGTGTCCTCGACCAGCTGGCGCGGGAAGGCCTCGAGCAGCGCGGCGACGATCATCATGATCACCACGCCGACCATGACGACAGCGCTGCGGCGCCCGGCGGCTGCGGCGGATTCGAGCACCGGGAGCTTGCCCGGGAAGGCCATCGCGCGCCCGATATGCAGTCCCGCCGCGCCCGATAGGAGGATGCCGAACAGCTCGGTGGTGCCGTGGACGCTCAACCACGCGGCCAGCTCGACCGTGAGCCCCTGTCCGTCGAACAGCCACAATAGCGCGCCCAGCAAGGCCATGTTGTGCACCAGCAGCAGCAGTGAGGGGATGCCGAAGGCAAAGCCCAGCGCGAAGGCGAGGATGCACACGCCCGAATTGTTGCTGAACAGCTGCGCGGCAAAGCCTGCAAGGCCGTATGCGCCTTCGTCATGGCTGAGGCTCTCGATCAGCTGTTCGCGGGTCGCGCCCGGCACGCGCGCGTCGCCTCCGCCCGCCGGGAAGAGGCGATAATACCAAGCCTCGTCCCGCGCCACGAGCAGCCAGCCGACCACCGTGCCCGCCACCATCACGAACAGTGCGATGCAGATATCGAGCCACAATGCGCGCACGGCCCTGCTCCAGCCGCCCATCAGGAACCCGCGCAGCCAGCGCACGAAGCCCTGCCGCGGGCCGTAGACCTGGAACCATGCGCGCTGCACCAACGCCTCGAGATAGGCGAGGGTCGCCGCATCTAGACTGGTCTCGCGCGCCACCGAAAGGCTCGACGCGGCTGTGCGGTACAGCGCCGGGAGCGCCACGAGGTCATCGTCGGCGATGCGCTTGAGCCCGCCGCGCTCCATGCGGGCAAGAATGTCCTCGAGCCTGCGCCATTCGCCCTCGCGCTCCAGCCGGAAGCGGTCGGAACGCAGGGCTGCGCTTTCGATATCGGGCGGCGCGGCGACTGCGCCGCGTCCGAACCACGAGGAGATGATCGGCGCCTTCATCCGGGCCTCACCCGATCGCTTCGCTGTTGCGGATCGCCAGATAGCGATCGATCAGCCGAGGACCAATAGTCTCCCACGGGGCCTCGAGCACGTTGATGCCCAACCGCCGCAGCCTAGTCAGCACGAGCTTCCTCTGCTGCGCGAAGCTGTCGGCGGTGACAGAGCGTGCAAGCGTCGCGATATCGCACGGAGGTGCGGCGATCAGGTTCTCGACCTCGCTGTCGGTCATGGTGACGAACAGCACCAGGTGCTTGTTGACCAGCCGGCCGAGGCTTTCGACCATGAGTTCGGCCGCGGTTGGATCGGTGAAGTCGGAGAAGATCACCACCAGCGAGCGGCGCTGGAGCTTGGCGGTGAGGGTCGCGAGCGCGAGGGTGAAATTGGGCTCGGTGGATTCGTAGTCCAGCCCGGCCGCGGCGCTTTGCAAGCGGTGGAAGGCGCGGGCATCGCCGATGAAGGAGGTCATGATCTGCGGCCGCCGGGCAAAGCCGAACAGCGCGACCTTGTCTCCGCCCTTCAACGCCACATAGGCGCAGGTCAGCGCGGCCGAGACCGCGCGGTCGATGCGCGGCAGGCCGTCGACCGGCTCGCACATCGCCTGCCCGCAATCGAAGGCGAAGACGATCTGGTTGTTGCGCTCGCTCTCGTTTTCCCGAGCGAACAGCCGCGTGTGGCGCGCGCTCGCCTTCCAGTCGATGCGGCGGCGGTCCATGCCGGCCTCGTATTCGGAAAGCGCCTCGAACTGCGTCCCTTCGCCGCGGATGCGCCGGGCGATGAGGCCGATTTGGGCGTTGCGCAGGAAGGCCTGCAGGTCGGGTGAGCGGACCGGCGAGAGGTCGGGCCAGATCCGCACCGGCTTGTCCAGCGGGTAGCTCACTTGGCGCGCGCCGAGCCTTAGTGGCCCCTGCCAGCGCATCCACGCGCGCTCCACGATCGCGGTGCCGCGGCGGGTCGGCGTGAGCACCGCCTCGCCGCGCCAGCCGGGTTCATTCTGGATAGGGGCGAGGGCGATGGTCACGCGGCCCTCGCTTGCAAGGCGAGGGTCGCAGGCGAGCGCAGCGTCGACCATCGAGGGCGGGCGGCCGGAGAAGCGCGCGGTGACGGCGAGTATACTCGGCTGGCCCACTTCGATATCGTCAGGCGTGCGCAGCTCCCAGCCTTCGAGCCGCCCCGCAAGCACCGCATCGAGCGCCACCAGCGTGATCAGGACAGCCCCCAGCACAGGCGCGATCACCCAGGCCTGCGGCGAAGCGGCGGCAATCACCACCGCGACCGGCGCAAGGGCTGCCGCCAACCACGCCGCGCGCTCGGTCGGGGCGACAATCAGCAGCGGCCTCAGCGGCGCGAAGAGCGTTGCAAGTAGGGCGAGGGCACGGTTCACCTTAGCGAGGCGCCTCGGTCGCTTCGACGAGATCAGCGACCAGCACCTCCATGTCGCGCCCCTCAATCTCGGCGGCGGGCGACAGCGTGAGGCGGTGGCGCAGCACCGGCACGGCGAGCGCCTTGACGTCGTCGGGGATCACATAAGCGCGGCCCTCCAGCGCGGCGCGGGCGCGGGCGGCGCCTGCCAACAGCACGGCAGCACGCGGGGAAGCGCCGACTGTCAGTTCGGCATGGTCGCGGGTCGCGCGGACCAGCCGCACGACATAGCGCACGATTTCCTCGGCGACCGTCACCTGACCCAGCGCCGCGCTCGCCGCGCCTATCCCCGCGCCATTGGTCACAGCGGTGACGCCCAGATCGCCGGGACGCTGCGGACCCGAACGCTGGCCGTAGGTAGTGACGATCCGTGCCTCCTCGTTTTCGGAAGGGTAGGGCACCAGCAGCTTGAACAGGAAGCGGTCGAGCTGGGCTTCGGGCAGCGGATAGACGCCTTGGTTCTCGATCGGGTTCTGGGTAGCGAGCACCATGAACTGGTCAGGCAGCGTATGGGTCTCCCCGTCGAGCGTTACGCGTCGTTCCTGCATCGCCTCAAGCAGCGCCGCCTGCGTCTTGGGCGGAGTGCGGTTGATCTCGTCCGCCAGCAGCAGGTCGCGGAAGATCGGGCCGCGGGTGAGGGTGAACTGGCTGGTCTGGAAATTGAACAGATTCGACCCCAGAATGTCGCCCGGCAGCAGGTCAGGGGTGAACTGGATGCGCCCGAAGTCCAGCCCCAGCGCGGTGGCGAAGGTGTTGGCGAGGAAGGTCTTGGCGGTTCCCGGCGGGCCTTCGAGCAGCACGTGGCCTTCCGACAGAAGCGCCACCAGCAGCATGTTGACCATCGATTCCTGTCCAACAATGGCCTTGGCGGTTTCGGCGCGGATGGCGTCCGCAAGGCTGCGGACGTCGTCGAGTGTCATGGTCATTTCGGGGCTTGTCCCTGTTGCAATTTGGCGTTGAGGTCGTCGAGCGCCTTGGCGGCGGCGAGAATGTCGGTAGGCTTTTGGGCTGCCTCGAGCTGCGCGGCGCGGCGGGTAAAGGGTTCCTCGTCCGGAAGGCGGCGGGCGAGCGCGGCGTCGATCGCCTCAGGATCGGGCCGGGCAAGACTGAGCCGCTCGGCCAGCCGCCTTGCGGAGAGCGCGGCATAAGGTTTGGCCAGCAGTGCGAAGCGGCGAGCGCGGATGATCAGGCTCGCCCCGTTGGCGATCAGCTGGCGCTTGCCGAAGGCGATGTCGGGGCCACTGCCGCTGGCTGTCGGACCGAACCGCTGGAAGGCACGCCAGCCGACGATCAGCAGCGCGACGAGCAAGCTCAGCGTCGCGGCGAGGAAGGGGGGGCGGAACGCGAGGGTCAGCAGGTTCTCCGACGTGCCGAACCCGTTCAGGGTCATATCGAAGGTCACGTTGCTGATGTCGCCCCCGTAGGTGAGCTCGTCGACCAGCGCCATCGCCGCTGCGGCCCGTTCGCGATCGGCGAGGCCGTAATTGTTGGAAAGGTCGGGCTCGGCAAGGAAGGCGACGGGATAGGCGTCATCGTCTACCTTGCCGTCTTCACCAACGGTGATCTCGAAGGCGAGCGGGCGGCCCTGCCCGTCGGTGATCAGCGTGCGGTGCGAAGCGGTCGGGCGGGCGTGGAGTGCCGCCGCGGTCGGCAGCTTCCCGTCATGCGCCATCCCGCTCCACCGCGCCGGAATCGCGCCCCTCTTGGTGCCGTCCAGTTCGAGCGCGAATGTGTAAGGCGCGGGCAGCTCGGAGGGCCACGCGCTCGTTTCGGGCGAGGACAGGTTCACCCAGCCGCGCTTGAACTTGGCGCGGGCCTCGGCCGGCAGGTTGGGCGGCGGCGCGGTCGCCCACCATTTGGACACGATCACCAGCGTCGGCCCGCGATAGCGGCGCTCGTACAGAACTTTCGCCAGCTCCTCGGGATCGACGAAGAGCGGCGGGGTGAGCACCAGCAGCCCGTCGGTCTCGAGCCCCGCTCGGTTACGCGACCGGTCGATGCTGTAGCCCTGAGCCTCGACCAGCCGCACCAGCCCGGAATAGCCGTTAAGTCCGTTCGAGGCGGCATGGGCCTGCCCCGCGCCGCGCTCGCCGCTGAAGGATGCGCCCGAGCCAATCAGGTAGAGCATTGCCAGGAACAGCACGAAGCCGCCCGCGACCAGCGCGAGCGTTCCGCCGCGCGAGAAGGCGGGGGGCAAGGCGCCAGAAGAGATGGGGGAAGCGGTCATGCGGCGCGGCCGTGCACATCGAGCCGTGCCACGGCGAATTCGGCATAGGCGGCGCGTGCGGCTTCCCAGTCGGCGCGCTCCAGCGAGCGCAGCGCGAACACCGAGCGTTCTACCCGCTCGGCGATCACCCGGAATGCCGCGCGCGCGGCATCGGGCAGCGCCGGCAGGGCGGCCAGTTCGCGCGCGGTGCTTGACGGCTCGACCCAGTCGGGCCGCGCGGCAAAGATATGGCCGACGCTGCGCTGGAGCAGAAGGTGCGTCGCATCGTCGAAGCGGCCCTGTGCGGCGAGCCGGTCGGCATCCTCGAGGAGCGCAAGGCTGGCGGCGGTATCGGGCCGCCATTCCTCGGCAGCCACTTCGGCGCCCGCGCGCTTGCCGAAGCGCACGAAACCGGGGCCGAGCAGCCGCGCAAGCAAAACGAGCGCAATGATAACGGCCAAGCCGAGTAGCACCCATTGCAGCCACCACCACGATGCGCCCAGCGCTTCGCCCACTGGCCCCAGCAGGTCGGCGAGAAATTTGAACAGCTCATTGAGCATCCGTTCGAACCAGCTCGGTTCGCGTGGCGGGATTTCGGGGATGGAGACGGGGGCGAACTGGACGTTGCCGTCAGCACGCAGGGCTTCCCACCCGGCGGGGGGCGATCCGCCTGAATTGGTTAGTGATTCAGAAGAGTTCGTTGCGGCCGCTGCGGTCATCCCGTAGCGGATGGTGACATGGCGCTTGGTCCGGCGCAACGGGAAACCGACTTAGCGGCGCACCAACCTCGCTTCAGCCTCTGGCGCGGCCCTGTTCGTAGCTGCCGAGGATGCGCAGTTCCTTGGAATGAAAGGCGCATTCCTCAAGCGCGCGGTCCACCGCCGCATCGCCCGGCGCGCCGATGATGTCGGCGTAAAAGGTCGTCGCGGCAAAGCTGGTGCCTTGCTGGTAACTCTCCAGCTTGGTCATGTTGACGCCGTTGGTCGCAAAGCCGCCAAGCGCCTTGTAGAGCGCGGCGGGGATATTCTTCACCTCGAAGATGAAGGTGGTCATCACCGGCTTACCCGCCAGCACGCCCGCCGCTAGCGGCTCGCGGGCGAGCATCACGAAGCGGGTCATGTTGTCGGCGCTGTCCTCGACATTGCGCTCGATGATGGTGAGCCCGTACAGTTCGGCCGCAAGTGCCGGGGCGATGGCGGCCACAGAAAGGTCACCGCGCTCTGCCACATACGCCGCTGCGCCCGCGGTGTCGGCATGGCTCAGTGGCACGATACCGCGCGCGCGAAGGTAGCGGCGCGACTGGCCGAGCGCCTGCGGGTGCGAATAGGCCGCCTCGAACGTGCGCCCCGGAACATTGGCGCCCAGCGCCATCAGCGCGTGGTGGATCGGCATGAAGTGCTCCGCCACGATATGCAGGCCGCTTTCCGGCAGCAGGAAGTGGATGTCGGCAACCCGCCCGTGCTGCGAATTCTCGATCGGGATGATTGCTGCGCCCGCGCGCCCGTCCTTCGCTGCTTCCAGCGCATCCTCGAAGCTGAAGCAGGGGAGCGGCGCAAGATCGGGGCGGGCTTCGGTGGCGGCGCGGTGCGAATTGGCCCCCGGCGATCCCTGGAAGGCGATCGCGCGCGCAGGGTCGGCGGCGGCGGCGGTGCGCATCCGGTCGACGATTTCGAGAGCAGGGCCGGGAAACGATCGCATTGTGCACGCGCCTAGAGGCTGCTTGCAAAAGGCGCAAGAATTTGGGCCATGATCGGTCTTGCGCGGCCGGTAAGGCCTCACTATGCCGCGCGGCATGACACAGGACAACTCTTCGCAAGCTGATTCCGCAGGCCAGAACGGTGGCGGTGATCTGTTCAACACGGCCGCGGGCTGGGTGCTGTTTGCAGCCGGCCTCGGACTCGGTCTCTCGATCGTGTCGGGCAAGTTCTTCCACGGCGACAAGCCGCAGCGCCCCGAAAAGCTCGGCTACGTGATCGAGGGCGCGGTCGAGGAAAGCGCCGGACCTGCCGAGATGACGATGGCCGAAGCGCTCAACACGATGCCCGCCGCAGAATTGATCGCCGCGGGCGAGAAGGCCTTCTCGAAGTGCCAGAGCTGCCACTCTATCGAGGCTGGCGGCGCCAATGGCATCGGGCCAAACCTGCACGCCGCGATGGGCGCCGCAGTCGCGGCCAAGCCCGGCTTTGCCTACAGCGCCGGATTGAAGGCGCTTGGCGGCAAGTGGGATTGGGACACGATGAACGCGTGGCTCAAGAACCCCAAGGGCTATGTCTCGGGCACCAAGATGAGCTTTGCCGGTCTTTCGAAGATCGAAGATCGCGCCGCGATTGCGATGTATCTAAATTCGCAGGGCTCGAACTTGCCGGTGCCGACCTTTGTCGCCGATGCGGCGGCGGGCGAGGCGGCGGAAGGCGAAGCGGCGGCTCCGGCTGATGGCGCGACTCCGACGGCAACGGAAACTCCGGCACCCTGAGATTCTCGAGGGCAGGCTGGAAGCGTCCGGCCTTAGCTTTCAAGCTAGCCTTTGAACCTAGCCTTTAAATCCCTGGGCGATAACGTACCACTCTGACGAGCCCTTCCGGCTCGCCGGGGGTTTGGCGTGTTTGACGGCCGTGAAGTGTTTCTTGAGCAGCGCCAGCAGGTCTGCGTCGGTCCCTCCGGCGAGCACCTTGGCCACGAAAGCTCCGCCGGGCGCGAGGTTCTCGGCCGCGAACCACGCCGCCGCTTCAACCAAGCCCATCGTGCGCAGGTGATCGGTCTGCTTGTGGCCAACCGTGTTCGCCGCCATGTCCGAAAGCACGAGGTCGGGCGCACCGCCGAGCGCCTCGGCGAGGGCCGCGGGGGCTGCGTCGGCCATGAAATCCATCTGGAAGATCGTCACGCCCTCGAGCGGTTCGACTTCGAGGAGGTCGATCCCGACCACTTCGGCCTTGGGTGACTTGGCGCGCACCACCTGCGACCAGCCGCCCGGCGCAATGCCCAGGTCGACGACCCGCTTCGCGCCCTTCAGAAGGCTAAAACGCTCGTCCAGTTCGATCAGCTTGTAGGCGGCGCGGCTGCGGTAGCCGTCGGCCTTGGCTTGGCGGACGTAAGGATCGTTGAGCTGGCGTTCGAGCCAGCGCACTTGGCTGGCGGTGCGGCCCTTGGCTGTCTTGACCCGTTTGTCCGGCGTTTTGGCGCCGCGGGTCATTGCGCGGCCCCGTCCGGGCGCTCGCTGCCGCGTTGCCGGTGGAGGGCCTTGAGGGTCCGCTCCGATTGTTGCTCTGCGGCCATGATGCTCCTGAGAATCCCTTCGCGAACGCCGCGGTCGGCCACCCCTAGGCGTCTTGCCGGCCACAGGTCGAGGATTGCTTCGAGAATCGCGCAGCCTGCCACCACCAGATCGGCGCGGTCCTGCCCAATGCAGGGGAGGGTGGAGCGCTCATAGGGGGTCATGACGCTGAGCCGCGCGCTGATGTCGCGCATCGCGGGCGCGGGCACGATCAAACCGTCGACGGCCTTGCGGTCGTAGCTCGGCAGTTCGAGATAGAGGCTGGCGAGGGTCGTCACCGTGCCGCTGGTGCCGAGCAGCCGGATGTCGGGATGCGTCGCCGGCCCGGTGACCCGCCCGGCGAAGGGCGCGAAGCTTTCCGACACCAACTCGCGCATTCTGGTGTAGCGGGCGATGCGCGCCGCCTCGCTGTCCTCGCCGCGGCCGACCGTGTCGGTGAGCGAGACTACGCCCCACGGCACGCTATGCCAGTCGAGGATGCGCGGCACGCGGGCGGCGCTTTCGCTGCTTGCCTCGACCAGCACCAGCTCTGTCGATCCGCCGCCAATGTCGAAGATCACTGCCGGGCCTTCACCCGCTTCGAGCAGGATGTGGCAGCCCAGCACCGCGAGGCGCGCTTCCTCCTCGGCGGAGATGATATCGAGCGCGATACCGGTCTCGCGGCGGACACGTTCGATGAAGGCAAAGCCGTTCTCGGCGCGGCGGCAGGCCTCGGTGGCAACCGAGCGGGCCAAGCGGACGTTGCGGCGCTGGAGCTTGTCGGCGCAGATCGTCAGCGCGCCCAGCGTGCGGTCCATCGCAGCTTCGGAGAGCCGCCCGCTGGTGGCAAGGCCCTCCCCCAGCTTTACCACCCGGCTGAAGGCGTCGATCACCGTGAAGTCGCGGCCCGAGGGGCGGGCGATCAGCAACCGGCAATTGTTGGTGCCAAGGTCGAGTGCGGCATAGGCTTCGCCCTGCGACTTGACTGTGCCGATGTCGGCCAGATCCGGCCGGGCCTTGTTGATCGAACCCTTGGCGCGGGGCTCGCGGCCACCCGCTCTCGGGTCGGGCTGAGGGGGGCGTTTGTAGCGGAAATCGGCTACCTTGCCGGACTTGCTGCCCCGGTTTTTCCCAGCACTGGTATTTCTGCCCGGCGGGAGTGTTTCCGCCATGATCGTAACGCTTTCAATATCACCATGCGCGCAGGGTTCCGAGCACATGGCACTTGGGACCAAGCTAACCCAAGCGCGGGGCAAGAGCAAGGAGCGTGGGCGCAACGCCGCGCTTGACCTTGGGGGCGTGCGAAACTAGGGACCGGGTTCGCCGACGTCGCTGGACGATGTCTGGCGGAAGCCCGGTGCCCTGTCCTCTAATGGTAAGAGAGCGGACTCTGACTCCGTCAATCAAGGTTCGAGTCCTTGCGGGGCATCCAGCACTTCCAAGCCCGATGTTTCACGTGAAACAGGCCCTCTGGAGGGGGTCTAGCCTTGGCTATTGCGGGTCTAACGGGGGTCTGGCAGGGGTCTAACCATGACCGACAAAGACCTGACAGATCGCAAGTTCTACCGTGCGGGCGAGGAAACGCGCTTCGCAGAGGGTGTCCCCGAACGCACCCCGCAGACCGCGCACCCCGCCTACAAGCTCGCCTTCCGCGACACCGATTTCCTGCTGCGGGATGAGCTGCGCCCGGTGCGCTTCCAGCTCGAACTGCTCAAGCCCGAGATGCTGCTCGACGAGGCGCGGGTCGGCTCGACGCTGGTGATGTATGGCTCGGCCCGCATCCCCTCGCCCGGGCAGGCCGAGGCGCGCGTCGCCGAGGCCGCCGCCAACGGCAGCGAATATGACCAGAAGGTCGCCCAGCGCCTCGCCGAAAAGGCGAAATACTACGACGAGGCCTACCGCCTCGCGCGGCTTGTGTCCGAGAAGGGCATTATCGAGAACGGCCTACGCCAGTTCGTCGTCACCACCGGCGGCGGGCCGTCGATCATGGAGGCAGGCAACCGCGGCGCGTCTGATGCCGGCTCCGAATCGATCGGGCTCAATATCGTGCTGCCCCACGAACAGGCGCCCAACCCCTATGTGACGCCCTATCTCAGCTTCCAGTTCCACTACTTCGCGCTGCGCAAGATGCACTTCCTGCTGCGCGCCCGCGCGGTGGCGGTGTTCCCCGGCGGGTTCGGCACCTTCGATGAATTCTTCGAGCTCATCACTTTGATCCAGACCGGCAAGATGAAGCCGATGCCGATCATCCTGTTCGGCAAGGAGTTCTGGAACCGCGTGATCAATTTCGAGGCGCTGGCCGAGGAAGGCGTGATCTCCAAGTCCGATCTCGATCTCATCACCTGGTGCGAAACCGCCGAGGACGCCTGGGCCTGCATCGCCGACTTCTACGAGATCAAGGAACACTCAGCGGAGGAGTGAGAGCGGTCAAGCGCGCTCAATCCAGCCGCCGCACCGCCTGATGACCTAACGGCCCGTGGCCTGCGCCATAACCCGGCGCGTTTTCGATCGCGCGGATCACAAATTGCCGGGCGAGCCTGACCGCGTGTTCCAGTGGCTGGCCGTGCCCTAGCAGTGTCGCGATGGCGGCCGACAGCGTGCAGCCTGTGCCGTGGGTGTGCACCGTGTCGATCCGCGCATGGCCGAAGGCGGCGGCCCGCTCTCCGGGGACGAACAGCACGTCGGTGATGCGGTCGTCGCCGCCCTCGCTGTCGCTGACCAAGTGCCCGCCCTTGGCCAGCACCGCCGCCCCGGTCGATTCTGACAGCTCGCTTGCAGCGTCGATCAAGTCCTGCGTGCTTGTCAGCGGACGGCCGATCAGTGCGACGAGTTCGGGCAGGTTGGGAGTGAGCAGCGCCGCGCGCGGAAACAGCAGTTCGCGCATTGCTGCCATTGCATCGGGCGCGATCAGCGCGGCTCCTGATGTGGCGATCATCACCGGATCGAGCACGATGGGCGCAGTGACGCCCTCCAGCGCCCGGGCGACGGCGGCGATCACTGCGGCATCGTGGAGCATTCCGATCTTGACCCCGTCCACCCCGATGTCATCGATGCACGAGGCGATCTGCTGCGCCACCATCTCCGGCGCAATCGGCGCAATCCCCTGCACACCCACGGAGTTCTGCGCGGTGATTGCGGTGATCGCGGTCATCGCATAGCCGCCAAGCATGGTGATCGTCTTGATGTCGGCCTGAATGCCTGCGCCTCCGGAAGGATCGGAACCGGCGATGGAGAGGATGCGGGGCGGCTTGGGACTGCTCATGCCAGCGCCATAGCAGCCCTGCCCAAGGGACGAGACGGTTTTTGTCGGAGCGTGGCTGGAATGGCTGCTTTCAGGAGGCGGGGGATGGGAGTGTTATGGCTGGAATTATGTGGTTAGGCGAATGGCGGCTTTCACGGGCCGGGAACGTGGCTCGAGCGCAGTTTATCTAGCTTTACCGGCTTGAATTTGCTGCCACCTCGGTTAGCCACGGCGGATGCGTATGACCGCCGTTCACCGTCCATCCCTGCTTGCATTTTGCCGATGCGTAGTGGCGGCGAGTTTCTTGATTGCCAGCCTTGCCTCCTGCGCAAAATCACCGCCGTCCGAACAAGGCGTTGTGGTCCTTGATGGCGAGATCAATGACCGTATGAGAGATCGTCTGGTCTCCCAGACAACCGCTGCGACGAGGCTGGTTCTTATCCGCAGCGGCGGTGGACAAGTATCCGCAGCGCTCGATATGGCAGACTTCATTCTGGAGAAGAAGCTCTCGGTGCAGGCGTTCGACTTCTGCATGTCAGCTTGCGCAGCGTATGTTTGGATGGCGGGCGCAGATCGGCGGATTGCGCCGGATACCTTGCTAGCGTTTCATGGCGGGCAAGCTTCGCATCTGTATCTCTACACTCAACTTCGCGCGAGCAAACCGCGATTGCGTCCGCCAGCGTCTTTGATCACCACAGCAGATCGCGAAGACGCGCTTTACAGGCGTCTCGGGATCGATCGGGAGATACTCTTCGCTTCCAGCTATTTGCGTGACCTTCGCTGTGGTCTCATCGTGGAGCGAGCCAACGACGGTTTTCAGAGCCTCTTGCCGGTTTGGAGCACGGCGGGGACACTGCCGACTATGAGCTTTCTTAGCTCCTACGGAGTTTTAGTCGCCCAAGGCTCACTTCCGGAGACACAGGCCGATCTTGATCGAGCAGCGGTCAAACTTGGCAATTCCGACCTTCCCAGGTTCGTTCTCACCTTGCCTGAAGATGAGGCGCTGACACTTGAGCAGATTAAGTCTCGGCTCCCGATTCACAAATTGAAAGAATGTGACCCGTCCGACCCCGAAATCGCCACTGCTCGCGCGCAAAGGGGTATCTTTTGAGCGGCGGAAAACCGACTGCAATCAGACGTCGACTATGGGGTCGCTTCCCGAACGGCAGCTTTTTCCTAGCGTCGGCCCAAAGCGGACGCTGCCTTGCCCGTTCAGCCTTTGAACTTGCGCTGCGCCGAGGGCGGATATTTCGCCTGAAGCGCTTTTGACCTGCTGGGCCGGTCCATCAGCTCGCCGCCGCAATTGGGGCAGCGGTCGTCGAGGTCTTCGGCGCATTCGGCGCAGTAAGTGCACTCGAACGAGCAGATAAACGCGCCGGGCGCATCGGCTGGCAGCAACACGCCGCAGGTTTCGCAATCGGGACGCATTTCGAGCATATCGCGTTCTCCTAGACCGCGCCGCGCACCGCTTCGCAGATGGCGTCGACCACGGTTTCGACCTGCGTCTGATCGTCGCCCTCGGCCATCACGCGGATCACCGGTTCGGTTCCCGAGGGGCGGATCACGAGGCGGCCCTTGCCGGCAAGGCTCGCCTCGGCCTCGACGATCACGGCCTTGACGTGTGCGTTTTCCAGAGGCGTGCCGCCATCGTAGCGCACGTTCTTGAGGAGCTGGGGTACAGGGTCGAAGACATGGAGCAGTTCGCTGGCGGGCTTGCCCGAGCGCACGAGGCTGGCGAGCACCCGCAGCGCTGCGACCGTGCCGTCCCCGGTGGTGGCGTAGTCGAGCAGGATCATGTGCCCCGATTGCTCGCCGCCGACATTATAGCCGCCCGCCTTCATCGCTTCGAGCACGTAACGGTCGCCGACCTTGGCGCGCACGAGGCCCAGCCCGAGGTCTGTGAGATAGCGCTCCAGCCCGAGGTTGCTCATCACCGTCGCCACGATCCCGCCGCCGCGCAAGCTACCGCGGTCGTGCATCCGCCCGGCGATCAGCGCCATGATCTGGTCGCCGTCGACCGCGCGGCCCTTCTCGTCGACCACGATCAGCCGGTCCGCGTCACCGTCGAGCGCGATGCCGATGTCCGCGCCTTCCTCGACAACCTTGGCCTGCAGCGCGGCGATCGCGGTCGAGCCGACGCCGTCGTTGATGTTGGTGCCGTTGGGGGTGACGCCCAGTGCGACGACTTCTGCGCCCAGCTCCCAGATCGCGCTCGGCGCCACCTGATAGGCCGCGCCGTTGGCACAATCGACCACCACCTTGAGGCCATCGAAGCGGATTTCGGCCGCCACTGATTGCTTGACCGCGTGGATGTAACGCCCGCGCGCATCCTCGATCCGGCGCGCGCGACCGATTTTCTCGGCGGGCGCAAGCGGAATATCGGCTGCCATCAACCGCTCGATTGCCAACTCGGCCTCGTCCGATAGCTTGAAGCCGTCCGGCCCGAACAGCTTGATACCGTTGTCGGAATAGGGATTGTGGCTGGCCGAGATCATCACGCCGAGGTCGGCGCGCATCTCGCGGGTGAGCAGCGCGATGGCGGGCGTGGGGAGCGGCCCCGTCATGATCACATCCATGCCGACACTGGTGAAGCCCGCGACCAGCGCGCTTTCCATCATGTAACCCGACAGGCGCGTGTCCTTGCCGATCACCACCCGGTGGCGGTGATCGCCGCGCAGGAAATGCCGGCCGGCTGCCTGCCCGACCTTCATCGCCGTTGCCGCAGTCATCACGCCGGCATTGGTGCGTCCCCGGATCCCGTCGGTCCCGAACAGCTTGCGTACCATGAAATCCTTCGCCCCTATTCGTGCAGGTGCCGTGCCGACATTGTTGTCTCGCGCTTCTGGCGCGGTTATCGCCTAAAAGAAAGGGCGCTCGGCCCCATGAAGGATCGGCACTTGCTGGATAGTGAAAACGCGCGCGCCGCCCAGGGCGCCGGTCAGGGCAAGTTTGCGCTGGTATCGATCCGCCTGCCGGTGGCGCTGACATTTGCCGCGCTCGTCGGCGGCCTGCTCGCCGGGATTGCCGGCGGCCAGCTTGGCGCGCCCGTACTGCTCGGCGATATCGCGGCGCTGATCGGCGGGCTGTGGCTGCGCGCCCTGCAGATGACGATTATCCCGCTAGTCGCAGCGCTGCTGGTGCTGGGGTTGGCACAGATGATCTTCGCTGCGCGCGTGGGCACGGTAGCGCGGCGGATGATCGCGATCATGGTGGTGGTTCAGCTGGCGGGCGGGGCCTTCACCTCGGTCGCCATGCCCGCGCTGCTGCGCGCCTTCCCGGTGCCGCAGGGCGCGGGCGCCTTCCTTGCGCAGACCCCCGCAGATGTCGGCGAGGTGCCCAAGGTGCTCGACTTCCTAGCTTCGCTGGTCTCGCCCAACATTGTCGCTGCCGCTGCCGAGACCGCGATGCTGCCTCTGACGCTGTTCTTCGTGATGTTCGCGGTCGCGATCACTCGCCTGCCGCAAGAGCAGGGCGAGCGGCTGCTCGGCTTCTTTCACGCACTTGGCAATGCGATGCTGCTGATCATCGGCTGGGTGCTTGCTGCAGCGCCGGTAGGCGTGCTGGCGCTGGCTTACGGCGTGGGCGTGCAGAGCGGGGGCGGGGCTTTCGCCGCGCTCGGTCACTATGTGCTGACGGTGACCGCCATGGGAACTTTCATCTTCTTCCTCGCCTATGTCATCGCCATCGGATTGGGCCGCACCGGCGGGCGCTTTGTCACCGCGATGCTGCCTGCGCAGGCGGTGGCGCTCTCGACGCAGAGCTCGCTGGCGAGCTTGCCCGCGATGCTCGACAGCGCCGGACGACTGGGCGTGCGCCCTTCGACCGCCGAGTTCGTCTTACCGCTCGCCGTAGTGATCTTCCGCGCCACCAGCGCGGCGATGAACCTTGCGGTGGTCTACTACATCGCTGCGCTTGCAGGTGTGGATGTGTCGCCAACCGTGGCCATCGCGGGCATTCTTATCGCCAGCGTGATCAGCCTCAGCGCCGTCAGTCTGCCCGGATCGATCAGCTTTGTCGTCTCGATCGGCCCGATTGCGCTGGCGATGGGCGTGCCGGTCGAGCCGCTCGCGCTGCTGGTCGCGGTGGAGATGCTGCCTGACCTGATGCGCACGCTCGGCAATGTCACCATGAACGTTGCGGTCACCAGCGCGGTTGATCGCCCGGCCGATGCGGCTAATGGCCCCACTTAAAGTTGTAACCTTGAAGCTGCAACCGATCGCCCTCATCTGCGTTGTTGCTAGGTAACTGACCCAATTCATCCCCCGACCCTGGAGAACACCATGGCTTTCGCACTTTCCCCGCTGCCCTATGACGACACCGCGCTCGAACCGGCGATCTCGGCCGAGACGCTGTCGTTCCACTACGGCAAGCACCACCAGACCTACCTCGACAAGACGAACGCCGCAATCGAAGGCACGCCGCACGCCGATGCGTCGCTCGAAGCGATCGTTGCTGCCTCGCGCGGTACCAACCAGGCCCTGTTCAACAACTCGGCGCAGACCTGGAACCACGCTTTCTATTGGAACTCGATGGCGCCCGCGACGACCGAAGCTTCGGCTGACCTTGCCGCCAAAATCGACGAGGCTTTCGGGTCGGTCGATGCCTTGAAGCAGCAATTGAAGGACCGCGGCGTCGGCCACTTTGCGTCCGGCTGGGTGTGGCTCGCCGAAAAGGACGGCAAGCTGAGCATCGAGGAAAGCCACGATGCCGACACGATCGCCGACAAGGGCTTCAACCCGCTGCTGGTGCTCGACGTGTGGGAGCACGCCTATTACCTCGATCACCAGAACAAGCGTCCGGCCTATCTGGACGCGGTGGTCGAGACCAAGCTCAACTGGGCCTTCGCGAGTGAAAACCTCGCGCGCGCGACGGTGTGGACTTACGCATAACATCTGACGCGTAAGATCTGGCGCCTGATTTTTTAGGGTTCGGAACGAAGGAGGGCCCGGGGCGAAGACGCCTCGGGCCTTTTCTAATCTTTCGCAACCGCTGGGATGACGGAGTTAGGAGCGACGGGTGTAAAGCGCGGGGCGATGTAGGGTGTGCTTACCCCCGCGTACTGACCCCGTTGCCTGCTGCCACCGTATCCAGTTCTTCTAGAATAGCGCGGTGCGCGACCTCGTCGTCGGTGGAGCGGCGCGGGATATTGCCGTTCGCCAGCATCTCTGTCAGCGCGGCGCGGGCGCGGCCCACGCGGCTCTTGATCGTGCCGACTGCGCAGCCGCAGATCTGCGCGGCTTCCTCGTAGGAAAAGCCGCCCGCGCCCACCAGCAACAGCGCCTCGCGGCGTTCGGCGGGAAGGGTGAGCAGCGCGCGGTGCAGGTCGGAGAGGTGGATCGGTCCTTCCTGCCCGGCGGGTGCGATCAGGATCCGCTCGGCCACGCCCTCGTCATACTCGCCGCGGAAGCGGTTCCTGCGCATGTCGGTGAGGTAGGCGTTGCGCAGGATCACAAAGGTCCAGGCGCGCATCGAGGTGCCCGGTTCGAACCGATCCTGCGCCGCCCAGGCCTTGAGCAGCGTTTCCTGCACGAGATCATCGGCGACGTCGGGCCTGCCGCACAGCCCGCGGGCAAAGGCGCGCAGGTGCGGGACGACCTGAGTCAAGTCACGCTTGAAGTCGGATTTCTCCGAGGCCGTGCGCGGGGTATCGGGCCGGTCGCCATCGCTCATTGACTTGTGTCCGGGCCATCGGATGATGTCCGGCTGCCACCTTGTCCGCGCGCAGGGGGAATGGCGTCGAGCTGGTCGAGCAGGTCCTTGAAGCTGTCGGGCAGGGCTTCCTCGACCACCGAATCGTACAGTTGCTTCAATCCGTCGGCCCATTCGGGCGGGCGTTCACGGGCGCCATTGCGGCCCCCTCCGTTGCTGCCGTCATGTGCTTTATTGTAGGCCATGTCGGTAAAGCTCATCCCTCGATCCCGTCGTCCCGGCCCCACTTTAGGGCCGGTGTCGCTGCTGGCGGGGGTCCCGGCCCCACTTTGGGGCCGGTGTCGCTGCTGGCGGGGCGACACGTGATGCGCGGCCCGATGCTCCCCTTGCGGGATCTTTCGAATGCCGGGCTTGGACGATTTGGGAACGATGCGCTACCTGTTTGGTTCCGCCTGTTCCTGAAGGGTATCCGATCATCGAGACTAATGCCCTCAGCACCGACGCCGAAACCGCCGCGATCCCGCCTGCGACGGGGAGCCGCGCGCGGCGCTGGCTGGTGCTTTATCCGCGCGCGATCCCGCTGGCGATCTTCCTCGCCATCGCCGCGATCACCGCGCTCAGCGTCTTCGCAATCGAGACCAATGCCCGCGACCGCGAGCGCGCGCAGATGCGCGAATATGCGCGAGGCGTCGCGGCCGCGCTCGATCGCAGCGGGAGCGGTTTTGTTTCCTATCTGAGGGCCGGGGCGGCGCTGTTTGCCAGCCTCGACGAGGTCAGCCCTCAAACCTTCTACAACTTTGTGCGGGTGCTCAAGCTCAACACCGAATACTCGGGCGCTGAAGGGATCGGCTGGATTCCGGTGATCGAGGCGCGCGAACTGCCCGGCTTCCTCGCCCGCATCCGCAGCGATCAGCCGGCCTACCCGGATATCTATCCCGCGCCCGCCAGCACTAGGGCGGGGCGGATTGCGCCCGTGGCGATGTTCGCGCCCGCGACGCAGGTCAACCGACGTGCGCTGGGCTACGACATGTATTCCGATCCGGCGCGCGCCTCGGCGATGGCAGAGGCCGAGGTGAACCTGCGCCCGGCTGCCTCGGGCCGGATCATCCTGATGCAGGAAACCAGCGGCACCGCGCCCGCCTTCGCAGTCTACATGCCGGTGTTCCGTGAGAAAGCGCCAGGAGGCCCAGGCCTGGCTGGCTTCGTCTACACGCCGTTTCGGGCGCGCGAGTTCCTCGATGCGGCGATCGACCGGCAGGGCGGGCAGCGCTACGGGGTGCGATTGTACGACGGCGAGGTCAATACCGGGCACCTGCTTGTAGCGCATTCGATTTCCGGCACAGCGAAGGAGACCATCGCGCAGGAGGTCAACATCGCCGACCGCAAGCTGATGCTGGTGATCGAGAACGGCGATGCCCACGTGCTCTCTCCGCTATCGATGGTAACGCTGATCTTCGGCCTCGCGCTGGCGAGCCTGCTGATGCTGCTGGCCCGGCTGCTCACCCAGCAGGCCTTCGAGGATCAGGCGCGGCTCGCTCTGTTCGAGGAGCAGCACTCGATCAGGAACTCGCTGACCCGCGAATTGAACCATCGGGTCAAGAACACCCTCGCCAACGTGCTTTCGATCCTGTCGCTGACCCGGCGGCGTTCGACCGATCTGGACGAATTTGCCGACAACCTTGAGGGGCGCATCCGCGCGCTCTCGGCGACGCATGACCTCCTGACGGTGACCGACTGGGGCACGACCCCGATCCGCGCGGTGATCGAGGCGGAATTGCAGCATTTCCGCGAGTTGCTGGGCGATGCTATTCTGCTGGAGGGCCCCGAGCTGGAACTCGCGCCCAACGATGCCCTCTCTTTCGGCCTCGCGGTCCACGAGCTTGCCACCAACGCCGCCAAGTATGGCGCGCTGAGCGTGCCGGAGGGCATGATCACGATCCGCTGGCAGCGAGGCGAGGACCAGGGGAGGGGCGAGCAAGCCTCCGAGACGACCTTCGCTGAGGTCGAGTGGCAGGAGGTCGGCGGACCGCCGGTGGCGAGCCAGCGCCGCCGCGGTTTCGGCACCGAATTGATCGAGAAGATCGTCGCCCACGAATTGCGCCAGCCGGTAACACTCGACTTCGCGCCGGAAGGCGTGCGCTGCGTGCTGCGCGTCCCTGTGCGGCGGCCTGTGGGCTTCAGGATCCGCGAGAACGAAGCGGATCGGAGGGTGTTGAAGCCTTGATTTTGTGATCGCGCTGGCGCGCGATGCAGACCGCCACCGCTAGGTGGCCGAAGCTCAAAGCGGCTTGGTGGAGCCGAAGAACAAAGCCTGGCTGATCGCCGCGCGCACGGTCGCTTCCTGGAAGGGCTTGGTGACGAGGTAGGTCGGCTCGGGCCGGTCGCCGGTTAGCAGGCGCTCGGGATAGGCGGTAATGAAAATCACCGGGATCGCGCCGACGCTCAGGATGTCGTCCACAGCATCGAGCCCCGAGGAGCCATCGGCAAGCTGGATGTCGGCTAGCACCAGCCCAGGCATCGCTTCGGCGACCGCGGCGCGGGCCTGAGTGCGGGTCGCGGCGGTGCCGCTGACGGTGTGGCCAAGGCCGGTGACGAGGTCTTCGAGCTGCATCGCGATCAGCGGCTCGTCCTCGATGATGAGCACCGAGGTGGTTTGCTCCCGGTCGATCTCGGCAACCGCGTCGGCGACCAGCGCCGCGACCTCCTCAGGGGTGCGCTCAAGGATTGCGGCCGTCTCGGCAATCGTAAAATCCTCAAGCGTGGTGAGCAGCAGCGCTTGGCGTCCGGGCGGGGTGATGACGCCCAGTCGTGCCTGGGCGCCGACCTCGTGCTCGCTGGTCGGAGCGCCGCCAGCCAGACTGCCCGAGCCGCTCGCCCAGACCTTGCCGAAGGCGCGGTACAGCGGCACCCGGCCGCCCGCGAGGCTCGCCTTCAACTCCTCGTCAGCCAGCACCGCCTCGAGCATCTCGCGTACATAGGCATCGCCGCTGGCCTGAGATCCGGTCAGCGCGCGGGCGTAGCGGCGCAGGAAGGGAAGGTTGGCCGCGATCTGACTGGCGATGGACATGGGGTACCTTTTGACTGTGCAGATATTCCGGCGGAACTCGCCGGAGCGCTCGATTCGTCACCATAGCGCGTCGCGTCTGCAACGTCGCGGTCAACACGCAAGCAACTGAAATCCGGCGATCTGTCTCGGGGTTCCCCAAGGTAATAAAAAATATTGGTATGGCCGGGAACCGCTTGCCGAGACGATCATTTCTTCCTTGTCACCGCCACGATCCCCCTCCCGTCCAAACGGTTGGTGATACTATCCCAAAAGGCCTCTACTCGAATGCGAGTAGAGGCCTTTTTTGTTCTCTCACCCCAAACCCCGCTCGTAGATCGCATATTCGCTGTTGATCTTGCTCTGGATCGCGTCGGCGATCGCGTTCATGCCCTGGTTGTCATCCAGCACCCAGCCGAGTTCGCCGCGGGTCGAGCCGAGCTTAGTGGTGGCTTCGATCCGGATGCTCTCGATCATCATAAAGGCAAGCTGGCTCGCCATCCGGCTGTTGTGGAGCTCTCTCAGCACGCCCATCAGCGGCACCCGCATCCCTGCCCCCTTGGGGTGGCGCAGCCAGCGCAGCATGGTGATCCAGCCGAACGGGAACAGCTTGCCTTTAATCCTCGCCAGCGCGTCATTCACGTCCGGCCAGGTCAACATGAATGCCACGGGCCTGCCGTCCACCTCGGCGATCATGTTGAGCTCTTCCTTGATGATCGGCCGCAGCTTCTTGCCCGCGTAGGCGACTTCTGCGGGCGTGAACGGCACGAAGCCCCAATTGTCCGACCATGCATCGTTTAAGATCGCGAGGATCGTCGCGACCTCCGCATCCCAATCGGCCTTGCGCACCCGCCGGATATTGATCCGCGCGTTCTTGTGGCCGGAGTGGATGATCCGCTGGAGGAGCGGGGAGAAGGGCTTCGAGATGTCGAGATCATAGGTGTAAAGCGTCTTGGCGCGGGTGAACCCGGCGGCTTCGATCCATCCGGCGTAGTGCGCGGGGTGATGGCCCATCATCAGCATCGGCCGATGATCCTGCCCCTGCACCAGCAGGCCCGGTTCTTCCCAGACCGAGAGCGAGATCGGGCCGAGCACGCGGGTCATCCCCTGCCGGGCCAGCCAGGCTTCCGCAGTGCCGAGCAGAGCGTGGGCGACGCCCTCGTCCTCGGCATCGAAATAGCCGAAGAAGCCGGTACCCGGGCCAAAGCCCTGATCCGCCGGCATGGCGAGCGCGAGTTCGTCGATATGCGCGGAAATGCGCCCCACCGGCTTGCCGCTGCGCTTGGCGATGAACAACTGCACCCGCGCATGACCGAAGAAGGGGTTCTTGTCCGGATCGACCGACTCAAGCTGCTCGGCGCGGATCTGCGGGACGAAATTGGGCAAGCGGTCTGAGAAAGCACGGCCCAGGTCAACGAACGCCGCTCGTTGGTGCTTGCCGCTGACAGGCTCGATCACTATTTCGCCTGAGCGATCTGCCACATCCGCCACGCGCCGGTCCTCGTAATTGCTTTGGGTGAAGGCGTCTGTGTCCCGCCAGCGCCATTCACGCAAGGCTATCGATCACACTCACCAGCAACGCGCGTTTGGCCGCAAGCCCGTTTTCGGGTAGGGCGGCTGCAGGAACGAAACACTCATGACTATGCACCAGACCATCGACCAGAGCCGCCCTGATCCGGGCGTGACCTCGCGCGATCCTGCGCCCCGGGCGACGCGCGCGCAGTTCATGGCCCAGGATGACAAGGCGATGCTGCGCGCCGCGCGCGACCTGACCAAGGGGCTGGGCGAGGCGAAGCCCGGCACCTACTGGTCGGACATGCTGCTCTCGGCAGCCGTCGGCTATGCGGGCATCGCGGTTGCGATCGTCTCGACGAACCTCGGCGTGCAGATCGCCGCCGGGGTGGTCGCGGCGCTGGCGCTATACCGCGCGCTCATGTTCATCCACGAACTGACCCACATCCACCGCGACGCGCTGCCGGGGTTCCGGACGGGTTGGAATCTGCTCGTCGGCATCCCGATGCTGACGCCTTCCTTCATGTATGAAGGCGTGCACGTGATCCACCACAAGCGCACACAATACGGTACGGTGGAGGACCCCGAATACCTGCCGTTGGCACTGATGAAGCCGTGGAGCCTACCGTTATTCGTCTTCGTGGCGATGCTCCTGCCGGTGGCCCTGATCGCGCGATTCGGCGTGCTCTATCCGCTCGGCCTTGTAATCCCGGCGGTGCGCCGCTTCACCTGGGAGCGCTTTTCGGCGCTGTCGATCAATCCCGAGTTTCGCCGCAAGGCCCCCGAAGGCGATTTCGTCGGCCGGGTGCAGTGGCAGCAAGCCGGCGCGAGCCTTTGGGCGATGGTGCTGATCGCCAGCGTGTTCGTGATCGGCTGGCAGCCGCTCGCCACCGCGCTTGCGATCCTGTCGCTGGCTGCGGTGCTCAACCAGCTGCGCACGCTGGTCGCGCATCTTTGGGAGAACGAGGGCGAGGCGATGACCGTGACTGCGCAGTTCCTCGATAGCGTCAATGTCCCCCCGCCGGGCCTCGCGGGAGAGATCTGGGCGCCGGTCGGCCTGCGTTATCATGCGCTGCACCACCTTATGCCCTCGATGCCCTATCACGACCTCCCCGAAGCGCACCGCCGCTTGGCGCGAGAGCTCGGCACGGGCTCGACCTACGAGGGCGCGAATCACCCGGGCCTGCTGGTGCTGGTCGGACGGATTGCGCGCAGCACGATGGGGAAAAAGGCGGCTTAAGGCCCCCCCTTCTTCCTCAATCCAGAAAGCAGATCATCGCGCAGCGCCGGTCCGCCGGCAGGCCGTCGTCGACCTCGTTCGCCAACTCGCCCGAAAGCCGCAGGTGCGCATCAAGCGCGGTGACTTCCTCGAAGCCGAGGCGCTCATAGAACGGGCCGTTCCACGGCAAGTCACGGAAGGTGGTGAGGGTCAGCGCCTTGAACCCGGTGTTGCGCGCATCGATCTGTGCGGCGCGAACCAGCCCAGCGCCGATCCCGCGCCGCTGGAAGGCGGGGTGGACGTCCATCTCCCAGATATGCAGCTCGCGCCGGAACGGCTCAGCCGCGAGGAACCCGGCCATCACTTCGCCGACATGCACGATGAGGCAATTGCCCTTGCGGATCAGGCGGGCATAGTCGGCCTCGGATCGGGTGCGGGCGGGGTCGATCGCCGGCTCGCCCGCGAAGGCCACCGCCGCGGCGCGCTCGATGGCGGGCATGGTCTCCGCGTCCTGAGGCCGCGCCAGCCTGAGCGACCAATTGCTCACTCTTCCGTCCGGATCAGGACTGTCTCACCGAGCAGCAGGAACAGAAGGAACGGCGCCCAGGCCGCAAGCAGCGGCGGATAGCCGCCGAAGCTACCCATCGCGAGCGCCGCGTTGTCGACCACGAAATAGGCAAAGCCCAGCGCCATGCCGATGATCGCGCGCACGAACAGCTGGCCCGAACGCGCAAGGCCGAAGGCGGCGATCGAACCCAGCAGCGGCATCAGCAGCGCCGAGAGCGGTCCCGAAAGGCGGTGCCACCACTTGGCGCGCATCTCGTCGGTGTTGCGCCCGGCGGTCTCGTAGGCGTCGATCGACTGCTTCAACTCCCAGAAGCTCTCCGCATCGACGTCGACCGATTGCAGCATGATCCGCTCCGGCGTGAGCGCCTTGCCAACGACCAGCGCGGGCAGGCGCTCGGTCACGGCGCCCGCGACATCGAACCTGACCGCATTCTCGAGCCGCCAGCCGGGCGCTGCAAAGGTCGCGCGGGGTGCGCGAATCTGCTCGCGGATGATCCCGCCAGGCGCGCGGGCATACCATGTCACGTTCGACATCACGAGCCCATCGCCCGCGCCGGTCAGCGTGGCGGCGGCGAGGATATTTTCGCCATCGACAAGGTATAGGTTGGAGCGCAAGCCGCCGGTGTCAGCCGTAGCGGGGATCGCGCCGTATTCGACCGCCTGCCACGCGCCGAGCGTTGCGTTGGCGCGGGTCACGATCCGTTCGTTAAAGATGAAGCTCAGCGCCGAGACTAGCGCTGCAGTCAGCAGCAACGGAGCGAGTACCTGATGCGCAGAGAGGCCCGCGGCCTTCATGGCCACCACCTCGCTGTTCTGGTTTAGCGTCACAAGAGTGATCAGCGTCGCCAGCAGCACCGAATATGGCAGGAAGCGCGAAGCGAGCTGCGGCCCACGCAGGCTGGCATATTGCAGGATTTCCGCCTGCCCGTTGCCCTTCACCGCGAGAATGTCGCCCGTCGCCGCGAGCAGGTCGAGCGCCAGCAGCACCAGCACCAGCATGACGAGCACCGCGAAGATGCGCACCACGAACAGCTTCGCCAGATAGAAGGTAAGCGTGCGCGAGGGGAAGAAATCGAGCTGCATCTTTCGCCTATTCTTCCGGGGTGGCCTGTGCCGCCAGGGCCGCGTGCTCGTGCGGCGTGCGGCGCGCAAACAGCTTGCTCATTTGCTTGGCGAGCTTGCCAAAGAACGTCTCGAGCGCTCCGATCGCCTGCCCACCGGGGACATAGGCGACGCGGTAATACATCCACAGGATCAGCGCGGAGAACAATACGAAGGGCACCCACAGCGCCAGCACCGGATCGACCCGGCCCAATGCCGCCACGTCCTCGCCGTACTGGTTCACCTTGTGATAGGCGACCACCATCACGATCGAGATGAATACGCCCAGCGCGCTCGTCGACCGCTTGGGCGGGATCGCCAGCGCGACTGCGAGCAGCGGCATCAGCATCATCATCACGACCTCGACCAAGCGGAAATTGAAGCTGGCGACACTCGCGTCGCGCGCTTCGGGCGGGCTCGCGCGGCTCCAGCCCATCTTGAGCAGTTCGGGGAGGATGTATTCGCGCGTCTCGTTGCCGCGGGCGCGGAACTTCCCGATCGCGGGGAGGTCGATCGGCAGGTCGTGGCGGCTGAAGGACAGGACTCGCGGGGTTTGCCCCTTCATGCCGGTGTCCTGAATAATCGTGCCTTCGGTCAGGCGCAGGATAATCGTGTCGGGATTGTCGCGGGTGGCAAGGAACGCCCCTTCTCGCGCGGAGATTGAGAGCACTTGCCCCTTGGCGTTGGCGACGCGGGCGAAGATCCCCTTCAGCCGCCGCCCGTCGTCCTCGCTCCCCTCGATGCGCAGCGCCATTCGGTCGGCCAGCGTGGTGAACTCGCCGACCTTGATCGAGGCCCCCAGCGCGCCGGAGCGCAGCTCGAACTCCATCTGCTCGTAGTAGTAGCGGCTGACCGGCTGGATGTAGAACACCAGCGCGATGTTGACCGCCACCAACGCCAGCGTGATGGCGTAGGGCATTCTGAGCAGGCGATTGTAGGACAGGCCCACACCGCGCATCGTATCGAGCTCGGAAGAGGTCGCGAGCTTCCTGAAGGCGAGCAGCACGCCGAGCAGCAGGCCCAAGGGAATCGCGAGGCTCGCATATTCGGGCACCAGCGCGCCCAGCATCTTGAACACCACGCCCACCGGCCCGCCCTCGACCGCGACGAAATCGAACAGGCGCAGCATCTTGTCGAGCGTCAGCAGCGAAGCGGCGAGCGCGAACACGCTGAGCATCGGCACGACCGTCAGTCGCAGGATGTAGCGATCGATGCTGGGGATGCGGTTGAGCAAGGGGCGAAAGTCCGTCGTTTGCGCGATGGGCTGCCAGCCCTAGCGGCTTAGCGCCCTTGCGTCATGCCCCCAATTGCTGGGACCTGCGCGCAACTGAGCGCAGGGTTTACCAGAAGCGGCTGCCGGGGATGCCTTTGAACGGCCCCGCTTCGCGGCTGGTGATCCACCCGCCGTAGAAGCCGCCGGGTTGGGGCGTGACCTGCTCTCCGCCGACTGTCACGTCGTCGAAGGGCGCAGCGTAGAAAGCGATATGGCCGGCGATGCCCGCAAAGCTGGGGGACGGCGAGGGGTAGGACCAGCCTGCGCCCGCGATGCGTTCGCCCCCGATGAGCACGTCCCAATAGACCGCCTGCCCCTTCCACTCGCAGATCGAGCGCGCGGGGTTGGAGCGCAGGTGCCCCATCGCGATGTCGCCCTGCGGAATGTAGAATGTGGGCGGGTGCGAGGTTTCGAGCGTGCGCCATGCTGTGCGGGTGTCGATCAGCACGTGGCCCTTGTGGACGATGCGGATTTGGCGGCTGGTCGGTTCGGCTATGGCGGGGCGCGGGTAGTCCCACACGCTCTCCTGTCCGGGGAGGATGGGGTCGGGTTCAGGGTGGTGTGCTTGCCTCATGCCCGGTGTCTGCTCACGCCTTTAAGGCTAGGCCTTTTCCAGCGTGCATTGCAGCGGATGTTGGTTCTGGCGCGCGAAGTCCATCACCTGGTTCACCTTGGTCTCGGCGACCTCGTAGGTGAACACCCCGCACACCCCCACGCCGCGCTGGTGGACGTGGAGCATCACGCGGGTGGCCTGCTCGAGGTCCATCGAAAAGAAGCGCTTGAGGACCAGCACCACGAATTCCATCGGGGTGTAGTCGTCATTGAGCATCAGTACTTTGTACTGACTCGGCTTCTTGGTTTTTGCGCGGGTCTTGGTGGCGACGCCGACTTGACCCTGCCCGCCGCCGTCCTTGCCGCCATCCTCGTCTTCCGCGCGCACGGAAAAAGCCGCCAGCAGGGGCAGCGCGTCGCCTTCGGCGCGGGTTGAGCGGGTCTGTGCGGGCATAGGCCTTCTTTATGGGAGTCGCTCGCCAAGGTGCAAGCGCTTGATGCGATTCATTTGGGGTAGCCTGGTCATTTGGGGTGGGCTGGCGCCGCGCCACAAAGAAAAGGGCCGACCAGACGCTGGGTCTGGCCGGCCCGCGCTTTTCAGCGCGCTTTCGTGAACCGGGTTGGGAGAGAGAGGAGAGAGGCCCGGCTCAGAAACTTTAGGAGCTTACGCAGCCTTCTTGATCTTTTCGGCCGCGACGCTGACGCGGTTGGCGATCGGAGCGAAGGCTTCGTTGTAGAGCTTCACCCAGGCTTCGGTGCGCTTCGAGCCGTAGGAAACCACTGCGTCGAAGTTGCGACGGACGAGCTCACCCTGGAGCTGCATCAGCTCGGTCGGCGACTTCACAGCGGCCATCTTCTTGGCATCTTCGGTGACGGTTTCGATCACGGTTTTGCCGGTCTCGACGTTGTCCTTGAGCAGGTCCTGCGCGCCGGCAAAGAAGATCTTGCCGCTTTCGACCACGGCTTCGACGTTCGTCTTGGCGAACTCGGTCGCTTCATTGGCGAGCACGGTGCTCTTGGCGTAGGCGGTGGTGGCGGTGGTCTTCGCGCGGGTCTGGACGTCGGCGAATACTTCCTTGGCAGTTGCGGTGATGTCGGTGTTTTTGGCAGTGGCCATGATGGTGTCCTTGATCTTGAGAATGGGGTTGGTCTTGGGCGCGGCGGGCGTATTAGCCGCCTTGGCCAGCACGGGCTTCTTGACCGGAGCTCTCTTGGCCGACTTCGTGACGGTCTTGGCTGCAACCTTGGTGACCTTCAGCGCCTTCTTGGCGACCGGAGTCTTTGTCTTGAGTGCGGCGATGATCTTGGCAGCGACCTTGGCGGCCGGAACCACCTTCGCAGCCTCGGGGGCGACGACGGGTGCCGGCGCGGCGGCCGGGGCAGCGGGCTTCGGCGCGGGGCCGGCCTTTGCCGAGGCTTCGGCGTAAGCCTTCTCGGCGGCAGCGTCGATCTTCGCGACGGTAGCCTTCACGGCAGGCGTTTCGGGGGCAGCAGCAGTCTTTTCAACTTCGGACATGTCAACCTCACTTCATGTTGCACTGCACAAAGTAGTGATTGCGATTGCGAAGTCAAGCATTTTGTGCAGTGCACAAAAATATAGAAAATCATTCAAGTTCAGTATTTTGACCTTAGTGCGTCACATGTATTTGCCGAACAACCCTCCGCTAGCGGGTCTTCACATAGCGACCGGGAGCATCCTCGATCACGCGGTCGCCGGTGCCGCCCGGGGCGCGCTTGCCATTGGCGGGGACCCGCGCGTCGGATTGGTGGTGAAGCCATTCCAGCCAATGCGGCCACCAGCTGCCCGGATGTTCGGTCGCGCTCTCGATGAACGCCTTCAAGGACGGCGCGGCGCTGTCGCCGACCCAGTACTGGTACTTGCCCGCCGCTGGCGGATTGACCACGCCCGCAATATGCCCCGATCCCGCCAGCAGAAACTCCATCGGCCCGGAGAAGTGGCGGGTTATGCGCCACACGCTCTCGGCAGGCGCAATGTGATCCTCGCGCCCGGCCTGCACGAAGCTGGGGGTGGCCACGATGCTGAGGTCGATCGGCGTGCCATCGGCTGAAAGGGCGTCGGGCACCACGAGTTTGTTGTCGCGGTAGAGGTCGCGCAGGTAGGCATTGTGCCACTTGGAGGGCAGGTTGGTAACGTCGCCGTTCCAGTGGAGCAGGTCGAAGGCCGGATAGTCCTCGCCCAAGAGGTAGTTGTTGACGACGTAGTTCCAGATGAGGTCGCGGCCCCGCAAGGCGTTGAAGGCAGCCGCAAGGTAGCGCCCGTCGAGATAGCCTTGCGAGGAGAGCTGCCCGATCATGTCGAGCTGGCCGTCGTTAATGAAGTTCTTGAGGTCGCCGCTCTTCTCGAAATCGACTTGCGCGGTGAAGAAGGTCGCCGACTTGACCTTGTCCGCCTCGCCCCGGCGGTGGAGCAGCGCCAGCGTTGCGGCGAGCGTCGTGCCTGCCACGCAGTAACCGATCGTGTGCACCGCAGGCACCTCGAGCCGAGCGCAGACATGGTTGATCGCCTCGATCTGGGCGCGGATGTAATCGTCCCACATCACCTCGCCCATCGTCTCGTCGGCGGACTTCCAGCTGACGACGAAGACCGAGATCCCCTCGTCGACCGCCCACTTGATGAAGCTCTTCTTCGGCGTCAGATCGAGGATGTAGAAGCGATTTATCCACGGCGGGAAGATGATCAGCGGAACTTCCAGAACCTCGTCGGTCGAGGGCGAATACTGGATCAGCTGGTAGAGCGGCGTCTCATGGACCACCTTGCCCGGCGTCGCGGCGAGGTTTTCGCCGAGGCGGAAGGCGTTTGGGTCGGTGTGGGTGAGCTGACCGCGCTTCAGGTCGCCCACGAGGTGCTGCATCCCGCGCACAAGATTGGCGCCCTTGGTGTCGATCGTGCGCTTGAGCACCACCGGATTTAGGCCAAGGAAATTGTCCGGGCTCATCGCCTCGGCGAGCGCCGTCACCGCGAATTCGAGCTGCTGGCGCTTGGGCTTGTCGAGCCCGTCCATACCCTTCACCGCGCTGCGGAAATAGTCGGCGAGCATCAGGTAGGTCTGGTGGAGCAGCAGATAGGCGGGGTGAGCGCGCCACGCCGGATCGGCGAAGCGGCGATCGCTCTTGGGCAAGGCCGCGGCCTCAGGCGGTTCGCCCATCTTGCCCCCGGTTGCCGCGGCGGCGAAGCTCTGCATCACGCCCGACCACAGCTGCATCTGGTCTTGCGCCATCTTCGCAGAGGCCTCGAACATCCCCTTGGGCAGCTGGCCGAGCATCGATTGCGAGATCACCAGCCACTGCGCAGGGTCGAGCATATTGCCGCCCTTCGTGGCCTTCTGGGCCGCGGACTGTGCTTGGTGAGTGGCGAAATCGAACCAAAGCTGCTGGAGTTGCGCGGCGGTCGCGGTCCATTCGGCCATGTCTCCCGCCTCGAGGCCCTGTCCGAGCAGCGGCTCGAGCCCCTTGCCAGCGAACATCTCGCGCATCGCCTCGCCCTGCATGTCGAGGAAGCCCTTGAGGCCCTCGCCTGCGGTCGCCATCAGGTCTGTATCCTGTGCCATTGCCCGAAATTGTCCTATCTGCTCGGCCTATTGCCAAGAGTGCCGTCAATTGATCGTCATCGCAACTCGCCGAAAACGCCTTCCCAGCAAACGCGGGTTTAGCCTAGGGGAGAACCTTCGGTTGCCTCATCGGCGCTGCACAAGACGAGGTGATACTACGCCATGAATGACCAGTTCTATCGCATGAAGCGGATGCCCCCGTATGTCATTGCGGAGGTAAACGCCATGCGTCATGCGGCGAGGCTGGCGGGTCAGGACATCATCGATCTCGGCATGGGTAACCCAGATCAGCCGCCGCCGCAGCATGTCATCGACAAGCTGTGCGAGGTTGCGGCCAAGCCCGGTGCACACGGCTATTCGCAGTCCAAGGGTATCCCCGGCCTGCGCCGCGCACAGGCGGGTTACTACGCCCGCCGCTTCGGGGTCGAGCTCGATCCCGAGACCGAAGTGGTGGTGACGATGGGGTCGAAGGAAGGCCTGTCCAGCCTTGCCACCGCGATCATCGCGCCCGGCGACGTGGTGCTGGCCCCCAATCCTTCCTATCCGATCCACACCTTCGGTTTCATCATCGCGGGCGCCACGATCCGCTCTGTTCCGGCGACGCCCGACGAGCATTATTGGGAATCGCTCGAGCGGGCGATGAACTACACCGTCCCGCGCCCCTCGGTGCTGGTGGTGAGCTATCCCTCGAACCCGACCGCCGAGACGGTCGACCTCGCCTTCTATGAGAGGCTGGTCGCCTGGGCGAAGGAGAACCAGGTGTTGGTCGTGTCCGACCTCGCCTATTCGGAGCTCTATTTCGACGGCAATCCCACGCCTTCGATCATGCAGGTGCCGGGCGCGAAGGATGTCGCGATCGAGTTCACTTCAATGTCGAAGACGTATTCAATGGCTGGCTGGCGGATGGGTTTCGCGGTCGGCAACCGCCAGCTGATTGCGGCGCTGACTAGGGTAAAGTCCTATCTCGACTACGGCGCCTTCACGCCTATTCAGGCGGCCGCCTGCGCGGCGCTCAATGGCCCGCAGGACATCGTCGAGGCTAACCGCGAGCTTTACGGCAAGCGCCGGGACGTGATGGTCGAGGCGTTCGGGCGCGCAGGCTGGGATATCCCGCCGCCGCCCGCCTCGATGTTCGCATGGGCCCCGCTGCCCCCGGCGCTGAAGTCGATGGGCAGCCTGGAATTCTCCAAGCAGCTTCTCACCCAGGCGCAGGTCGCAGTGGCTCCGGGCGTGGGCTACGGCGAGAACGGCGAAGGCTATGTGCGGATCGCGATGGTCGAGAACGAGCAGCGACTGCGGCAGGCGGCGCGCAACATCAGGCGCTACCTCCAGTCTGTGGGGATCAACAGCCCGGCTGCCTGATAAATCGCTTTTGGCGTTTCCGGTTTGCCCAGAATTGGGGTAAATTGTCCGAGTTGGGGTGAAACGTTTCTGAGACGCGATCAATTGCGCAAGGAGAGTACAATAATGAGGTCCGGAGCCGCTCGCCGGCTGACCGACAGGCAACGTGCGGTGATGGAGCGCATCGACCGGCGTGTGCCGATCAAGGTGATCGCTGCGGAACTCGGCGTGTCCGAAACCCGGATCAACCAGCACATCCGCGCCCTTAAGGATGTCTACGATGCAGGAAGCCTCGGCGCACTCGTCGAAAATTTCCGTGCTACGATTGCGCCCTTGGCACCCGAAGAACCCACGTTGGACACCCCTGCGGAAACTCCGGATGAAGCTTTGCTCAAGGTCTTCAGCGAAGCTGCATATATAAAATCGCAGGTTAACGGGCCGGCTGAATTGCCTGATTTCGGCGGACGGGACGATCCGGGCCAACTGGTCCTCAGCGACGCGATGCCCCTGATTGAACAGGCGCCGTGGCTGAGGCAGCGAGAACCGAAGGTCGTCCCCGGAGTGCTTGATGGTGAGCATGCCGTTCTGTTTCGGCTTGGGGCAATCATCGGGATTGCATCGGGAGTACTTGCCGCCGTGATCCTCGTGGTCACCGCGGCGATGACTCTCAGCGCGGCAACAGACGGCAAGGTGAACTACTCCGCAGTATCAGGGGTCGCGGCCGGATGAGCACCGGAATCGCAGGAGAAATTCGATGGAAGACCGTATCCTCGCCGATGCCTACAATCTCAAGAAACTGATCCGTGAAGCCGAAGGTCTCGCCGACGAGGCGATCATTGCCATGTCGCGTCTGAAGCAGGCCATGCTTGCCGCCCGCCAGAATCCGGCGGTCGAGGTGCACACCGGCCAGCGCGCCCTGCTGCGGCTGACCGAAGCTGAGAGCCAGGCACTCGCAATGTCGACCAACCTGCTGCGCGTGCATGACGAACTCAGCAAAGTCGCACGGGTCCACGCCGGCGGCGACAGCGGCATTCCGACCACCATTCGCCCCGCCGAGGTCGAGGCAGCGTCGGCCGCGAAGGAGCGGCTGCCGGCTTGATGGGGGAACTGCTCGAACTGTTCAACGCTTACCGGGCCCCGACCCAGCACCTCGTCAGCTTCCTTTTGGCGGCTGCGACTTGGCGCTGGGGCGGGGCTCCGGAACGTTGGCTGATCGGCGTGTTTCTCGCCACCATGGTGGTGCCGATCTATGTCGCGCAATGGCTTGGTCTCGGCGCTTTCGAACTTGGGCCCCACGCCTCGGCGATGGTTATGCTTGATCTTGTGGCGGCTGCGATGTTCGTCGGCGTCGCGCTCAACGCGAACCGTAACTACCCGCTATGGATCGCGGGATTCCAGCTGGTGGCTGTCGGCGCACACCTGGTCCGGTCGATGGTCGACAGCGTCTCGCCGCTGGCTGTCGCCATTCTCGTGATCGGGCCGTCCTATTGCCAGCTCCTGCTGATGATCGGCGGGTTCGTGCGCCACGCGGAGCGCCAGCGCCGGTTCGGCCCCTATCGCGAGTGGCGGCTCGGGGCGCAGACCGCGCGGTGGCGGCCGTCATGATGCCCGACGCCGCCGCACGGCCAAGCGGATGTTCCCTTTGCCGCTCCTGATGACCTCCCGCACCCTCGCCCGCCCTTCGGTCCCGGCGCCCGAGCAGCGTAACGCCGCGATGATCGCCTATCTGCGCGATATCGTGCTTGCGCCGCCGGTCCGGTACGAGCGCGGCCATGCGATCTTCGTCGGCGCGAACCGCAGCTGGCTCGGCGATGGACCGTGCGGGATCGGGACCATAAGCGCACTCACCTTGCGGATGCGGGCGCTGCTCGGCGAGGCGCTGCGCCACGATGCTGCCGGCATCATCCTGGCCCACAGTCACCCCTCGGGCCACTGCCGCCCGAGAGGCTGCGACATCGCTGCCACCCGCCGCCTTGCCGAAGTGGCGGGCGCACTCGACATCAAGCTTATCGACCATCTCATCTTCACGCCCGATGCGGTCTATTCGATGCGCGCCGGAGGCCTGCTGTGAACGCGCCGCTGCCGTCCGGCCATTTCACGGGCACCTATGTGACCGGCCCGCGGTTCCGCGAAGCAGGCGACCTGACCCTCGACCAGTTCCACCATGACGGGCGGGTCGAGGATCTCTGGCTGGGCCTGCTCCCGCGCGAGTTCGCGATGGCGTGGCTGCTTGCTGAGCGGCCGGGCGAGCGTGTCG
>JBBRUU010000009.1:0-35580 GCA_038247515.1 Sphingomonadales bacterium | reverse complement strand
GGATCGACGAAGCGGAACATCGAGCTGCCCTCACCGACTGTCACGCCTGCCATGCGGCCCGCGAGCGAGGCCTCGAACTCGAGCAGCGGCGGGCGAACCCGGTCATAGCCATGCGCGCCCAGCACATCGAGACAGGCACGCATCGCAGCCGTCATCCGCGCCGCTTCGAGCGGCAGGCGGTCCTGGAGGCCTTCGGGAAGGAGGTCGTTGGGCTTGGTCATATTGTGCGCGCTTAGCGGGTGATGGGCGCGGGGTGAAGCACCTTGCGCTTGCCCACCCCTAACCCCTCCCGCAGGCGGGAGGGGGATTGGTAGCGCAGATACTCCCCTCCCGCTTGCGGGAGGGGCCGGGGGTGGGCCCCTCAGATTAAAACGCCAAAGCCTTGACCAGCTTCACGCCGTCGAGGTTCTCGGCCTCTGCGATAACTTCCGGCGTGAGCGCTTCATCGAGGCTCAACAGCAGCACCGCTTCCCCGCCCGCAGCACGGCGGCCGAGGTTGAAGGTGCCGATGTTGATGCCGTGGCTGCCCAGCAGCGTCCCGATGCGGCCGATGAAGCCGGGCTTATCGTCGTTGACGATGTAGAGCATGTGGCCAGACAGCTCGGCTTCGATACCGATGCCGAAGATTTCCACGAGCCGCGGCGCCTCGTTGCCGAACAGCGTGCCGGCGACCGAACGCGGGCCTTGCGCCGTCTCCACCGTCACGCGAACCAGCGTGTTGAACGCACCCTCGCGCTGGTGGCGCACTTCGCTCACCGCAAGCCCGCGCTCCTTGGCGAGGAACGGCGCGTTGACCATGTTCACCGTGTCCGAATAGCGACGCATGAAGCCCGCCAGCACGGCGGCGGTGATCGGCTTGCCGTTGAGTTCGGCCGCCGCGCCTTCGCGCTCGATGCCGATCTTGGTGAGGTTGCCGTGGGCGAGCTGGCCGACAAGGCTGCCGAGCCTTTCGGCAAGCGACATATAGGGCTTGAGCTTGGGGGCTTCTTCGGCCGAGAGGCTCGGCACGTTGAGCGCATTGGTGACGCCGCCATTGACGAGATAGTCGGCCAGCTGCTCGGCCACCTGCAGCGCGACATTGACCTGCGCTTCGGTGGTGCTCGCCCCGAGGTGCGGGGTGCAGATGAAGTTGGGCGCACCAAACAGCGGGTGATCGGCAGCCGGCGGCTCGGTTTCGAACACGTCGAGCGCCGCGCCTGCGACTTGGCCGCTTTCGAGGCAGTCCTTCAACGCCGCCTCGTCGATCAACCCGCCGCGCGCGCAGTTGATGATGCGGATGCCCTGCTTGGCATTCTCGAGCCGTTCGCGGCTGAGGATGTTGCGGGTCTCGTCAGTGAGCGGCGTATGCAGCGTGACGAAGTCGGCACGGCTCAGCAGCGTGTCGAGATCGACCTTCTCGATCCCGAGCTCGATCGCGCGGTCTTCGGTCAGGAAGGGATCATAGGCGATCACCTTCATACGCAGGCCGAGCGCGCGGCTGGCGACGATCGAGCCGATATTGCCCGCACCGATCAGGCCGAGCGTCTTGCCAGTGACTTCGACGCCCATGAAGCCGCTCTTGGGCCATTGGCCGGCTTGGGTCTGCGCATTGGCCTGGGGCAGCTGCCGGGCGAGCGCGAACATCAGCGCGATGGCGTGTTCGGCGGTGGTGATCGAGTTGCCGAACGGGGTGTTCATCACCACCACGCCCTTGGACGAGGCGTAGGGAATGTCGACATTGTCAACGCCGATACCGGCGCGGCCGATCACCTTTAAATTGGTAGCGGCATCGAGGATCGCCTTGGTGACCTTGGTCGAGGAACGGATCGCGAGGCCGTCATACTCGCCGATGCGGGCGATGAGTTGCTCGGGCGTCTCGCCGGTGATGACATCGACATCGCAGCCGCGGTCGCTGAAAATGCGCGCGGCATTGGGGTCCATCTTGTCGGAAATGAGAACGCGGGGCTTCTTGGGGGCATTGGTCATTTGGAATACCTTCCACTCGTCATCCCGGACTTGATCCAGGAGCGCGCGAGACCCGCGCATTGGGAATTGGGGAGAGCGGCCCCGGCACAGGTCCGGGGCAACGCCAATACTTACAGCTTCAGCCGTTCTTGACCTTGTCGTAGGCCCATTCGATCCACGGCAGCAGGCGCTTGATATCTTCCTGCTCGACGGTCGAACCGCACCAGATGCGCAAGGACGGCGGCGCGTCGCGGTAGCCGTTAAAATCGAAGCCGACGCAGCGTTCCTCGAGCAGCTTGACGATCTTCTTGGGCACGCCAGCCTTGTCGTCATCTGCGAGGCTGTCGTACCACTCGCCCTGGAAAACCATGCACACGCCGGTGTTGGTCTGCTGGGCGGGATCGGCGGCCATGTTGCGCAGCCACGGCGTGGCCTCGATCCAGTCCTTCACAAGGCCCGCGTTGGCATTGGCCCGCTCGACCAGCGCCTTGCGTCCGCCGATGCTCTGGGCCCATTCCAGCGCCGCGATATAATCCTCGGTCGCCAGCATCGATGGCGTGTTGATCGTCTCGCCTTCGAAGATCCCGCGGTTGAGCTTGGCGCCTTTCTTTATGCGGAACAGCTTGGGCAACGGCCATTCAGGATCGTAGCTTTCGATCCGCTCGACCGCCTTGGGGCTGAGGATCAGCATGCCGTGCTGGGCTTCGCTGCCCATCACCTTCTGCCACGAATAGGTGGTGGCATCGAGCTTTGCCCAGTCCATCTCCTGCGCAAAGATCGCGCTGGTGGCATCGTTGATGGTGATGCCCTCGCGGCCCGGCTCAAGCCAGTCGGTGTTCGGGATCATCGCGCCGCTGGTCGTGCCGTTCCAGGTGAACACTACGTCGTTGCGCTGCGGGATGGTGGTGAGATCCGGGATCTCGCCATAATCGGCGGTGAGGACTTGCAGGTTGGGCAGCTTCAATTGCTTGACCGCGTCCTGGATCCAGATGTTGCCAAAGCTCTCCCACGCGGCGACCGTGACGGGGCGCGCAGGGTCCAGCATCGCCCACATCGCGGCTTCGATCGCGCCGGTGTCGGAGGCCGGCATGATGCCGATCAGGTAATCGTCGGGGATACCGAGCAGTTCGCGGCTGAGGTCGAGCGCGTACTTGAGACGCGCCTTGCCGAGGCTCGAACGGTGCGAGCGGCCAAGCGATTCGGTTTTGAGCTTGTCCAGCGACCAGCCGGGGAATTTCGCCGTGGGACCCGAGGAAAAGAACGGGCGATCAGGCTTCAACGAAGGCTCGTGCGCGAGCCCGCGGGTGTAATCGGTCATGTATTCTCTCCTTGCAGAGAGCTCGCGCGGCGTTGGGACCGCGTGGCCCGCTGGCCGCTTTAGAGAGGCACTGCGCCAAGTCAACGAAGAAAGCCCGGGCCGCGACAGGGCGCGGCGCAGGAGTGTTCAACCTCCCTCTCGCAATATCGGCAGACCTCGCTTAAACGGGCCGCGCTATGGACATTTCCGATCTCCGCGTTGCGCTGTTCAGTGGCAACTACAACTACACCCGCGACGGGGCCAACCAGGCCCTCAACCGACTCGTCGGATCGCTGCTCGCCAAGGGCGCAAAAGTGCGCGTCTATTCGCCCAAGATCGCCGACCCGGATTTCCCGCCGACCGGCGATCTTGTCAGCGTGCCCAATGTGCCGATGCCGGTGAAGGGCCGCGGCGAGTACCGGATGCCGACCCATCTGGGCGCGGCGGTCAAGCGCGATCTTGCGGCCTTCGCGCCCAACATCGTCCACCTCTCCTCGCCCGATCCTTCGGGCCATGCAGCACTGCGCTGGGCCCGCGAGCGCGGTATTCCGGTGCTCGCTTCGGTCCACACCCGCTTCGAGACCTATCCGCGCTATTACAAAATGGCGTTCCTCGAGCCGCTGATCATCAAGCTGCTGCGACGGTTCTACAATCGCTGCGACGCGCTGGTCGCGCCCTCGCAGTCGATGATCGACGAGCTTACAGCGATGGGGATGCACGACCGCATCGGCCTGTGGAGCCGGGGGGTGGACCGCACGATCTTTTCTTCCGCCCGCCGTGATCCCGACTGGCGGCGCAGCATGGGCCTTGCCGACGATGATGTCGCCATCGTCTTCCTCGGGCGGCTAGTGATGGAGAAAGGCCTCGATGTGTTTGCCGAAAGCATCGTCCGGCTGCGCCAAGCGGGGGTGCCTCACAAGGTGCTGGTAATCGGTGACGGCCCGGCGCGCGGCTGGTTCGAGACTAACCTACCCGGCGCAGTCTTTGCCGGGTTCAAGACGGGCGATGACTTGGGACAGGCGCTTGCCAGCGGCGACGTGTTCTTCAACCCGAGCGTCACCGAGACCTTCGGCAACGTCACGCTCGAAGCGATGGCGAGCGGGCTTCCGGTGGTCGCCGCAGGCGCGACCGGCAGCGCCAGCCTTGTCGCTGACAATGTGACCGGGCGGCTCGTGGTGCCTTCGGGCAGCAGTGAACGCGATGCCGCTGCCTTTGCCGAGGTGCTCGCGCCCTATTGCGCCGACCCGGCCCTGCGCGCGGCCCACGGCGCGGCGGGCGAGACGCGGGCCTGCGAGTTCAGCTGGGCGGCGATCAACGCGGTAGTCGCCGACACCTATGTGCAGCTGGTCGAGGAACGGCAGGCCAAAAGGGCCGCTTAGTTGAGGCGCTAACGCAGCACCCCGGCCTTCGTCATGGCCCGGCTGTAGACCAGCAGAAACAGCGTCACGCTCCAGATTGCGGCCTTGAGCCCAAGCGGCGTGCGCATGTCGGCCGGCACGTCGAGCAAGAAGCTCTCAGCAGCGGTCACGCCGATCAGCCCCACCAGCAGCGCCGCCACCATCGCCGCTGCCGCCCACTTCGAGCGCAGCAGCACCAGCACCAGCGCCGATCCGGCGAAGGCACCCCACACGCCGATCGCCCAGACGCCCATCGCCCAGACGGTGGTCGCCCAGACGGTGGTCGCCCAGACGGTGGTCGCCCAAGCAGGATAGGTCTTCATGAAGGCGATCTGGCTGAGCGTCATGCCCATCTCGGCCAGCCACCCGGGCTTGGTCGTCAGGTAGCTGATGATACCCAACGCGCCGAACAATAACGTCAAGACGCCGACCAGCCACAGGTGCCACGGCGTATCGACTCGGCCCAGCCTTGTTCCCGACATAAGCGCCCCTCCCCCATCCGGTGCGGCCCGGACGAGGGAGAGTTCATGCTCAAGTTGCGTTTGCCGCAACAAGATGCCTCAGAGGCGCTCGATCCGCTTCGCCATCTCGTCGATCATGTCGACAATCTCGCTGATCGTGCGCTCGTCGAGCTTGCCGGCGCGGGCGCGGTTCTTCAGCACGTTGGCAAGGTTGCCCATCGCCCGGAACATGTCCGAGGACCGCACGTGCGTGGTGCGTTCGGCATGACGGCCCAGGCGGCGCATCTGGCCCTCGACCTCGTTGGCACGTTCGGCAAGCTCGGCGCGGCCCTTGTCGGTCGCGGCAAACGGCTTCTTGGCGCCCTCGGCCTCGGCTTCCTCGATCGCGCCTTCGTCCTCGAGCAGCTGGAGCGTCGGGTAGACCGCACCGGGGCTCGGCGCATAGCCGCCGCCGGTCATCTCTTCGATGCCCTTGATCAGCTCGTAGCCATGCGAGGGATTTTCGGCGATCAGCGCCAGCAGCGCGAGGCGCAGCTCGCCTGTGCCAAACATCCGGCCGCGACGGCCGCGACCGCGCGGGCCGCGCTCTTCGCTAGTGCCCTCAGCTTCAGCCTCGTCACTGTCGTAGCGCCAGCGCATCTTCATGCCCGGACCGCCACCGACATTGAGGTTGCCGTTCATGGCCATCATCGCGATCGCCTCGCCAAGCTTGTCCCAGCCGTTGCCGCGCCCATATTTATTCCAGGTCATGCTGTCCTCCTTAGTTCGTCCAAGATACATCCAAGATATATCTTAGAGCTATCTTTTCAAGCTGCCCAACCTGCTACGGTTTCCTTTTCCGCCCGATGTCTTATCACGCCCGACGAATGGCTGATCTGTTCGGACAAGACGCCCCCGAGGCTGCACGCGGCGACGGTGATGCGGGCGCCGACGCGCCGCTCGCCGACCGGCTGCGGCCACGCTCGCTTGGCGATGTCGTTGGTCAGGAGCACCTCACCGGCCCGGATGGTGCGATCGGGCGGATGGTCGCTGCTGGCCGCCTTTCCAGCATGGTCCTGTGGGGGCCACCGGGTACTGGCAAGACGAGCATCGCCCGCCTTCTCGCCGCTGCCGTGGGGATGCGTTACGCCGCGATCAGCGCGGTGTTTTCGGGCGTGGCGGACTTGAAGCAGGCCTTCGCCGAGGCCGAGAAGATGGCCAAGGCGGGCAAGCGCACGCTGCTGTTCGTGGACGAGATCCACCGCTTTAACCGCGCGCAGCAGGACGGCTTTTTGCCCTATGTCGAGCGCGGGGTCGTGACGCTGGTCGGCGCGACCACCGAAAACCCGAGCTTTGCCTTGAACGCCGCGCTGCTGAGCCGCGCGCAAGTGCTGGTGCTAAACCGCCTTGATGTCACCGCACTGGAAGCGTTGCTGGAGAAGGCCGAGGCGCTCGAAGGCCCCCTCCCCCTCACGTCCGAGGCGCGTACCGCATTAATCGCACAGGCTGATGGCGACGGGCGCTTTTTGTTGGGACAGGCCGAGACGCTTTATGCCGCCGGCCTTGCCGAACCGCTCGATCCGGCGGCCCTCGGCAACTTCCTCCAACGCCGTGTTGCGATCTATGACAAGGACCGCGACGGGCATTACAACCTCATTTCGGCGCTTCATAAGGCTGTGCGCGGAAGCGATCCGCAAGCGGCGCTTTACTACCTTGCGCGGATGCTGGTGGCGGGCGAGGAGCCGCTGTTCCTCGCGCGGCGGCTGGTGCGCATGGCGATCGAGGACATCGGCCTTGCCGATCCCCACGCGCTCCCGCAGTGCATGGCGGCGATGGAGGCCTACCGGTTCCTCGGCAGCCCGGAAGGCGAACTCGCGCTGGCGCAGGCCTGCCTGTATCTGGCCACCGCCCCCAAATCGAACGCCGTTTATCTTGCGCAGAAAGCCGCGTGGAAATCGGCGAAGGACACCGGCAGCCTGATGCCGCCGATGAACATCGTCAACGCCGCGACCGGGCTGATGGAAAGCCTCGGCTACGGCAAGGGCTACACCTACGACCACGACACGCCCGAGGGCTTTTCGGGCGACGATTACTGGCCGGATGATATGGAGCGCCAGACCTACTACGTGCCCGTGGAGCGCGGTTTCGAGCGCGAGGTGAAGAAGCGCCTCGAATATTGGGACAAACTGCGCTTGGAGCAGGGATGAGCCGCTTTTCGCATTTCCTGGGCGTTGATTGGTCGGGCGCCAAGGGCGCACGCCAGAAGGGCATAGCGATGGCAGTGGCGCTGGCCGAAGGCGGCGCGCCGGTTCTGGTCACCCCGCCCGATCCCAAGGGCTGGGCGCGTAACGAAGTGCTGGCCTTGCTGCTCGACCTGCCGGGCGCAACGCTGGTCGGGCTCGATCTCGGCATCTCGCTGCCATTCCACGACGCGGGCGCCTTCTTTCCCGGCTGGGACGCCTCACCCGCCGACGCGCGCGGGCTGTGGGCGCTGATCGATGCCTTATGCGCGAACGACCCACACCTGGAGGCAGGGGGCTTCGTCACCCACCCTGTAGCTTTGCGCTACTTCCGCCACGGCGCAGGGGCGACAGGCGACCGCTTCCTTCTCGCCGACGCTCTCACCCGCGAAGGCCGCTTTCGGGTCGCCGAGACTGCGCAGCGCAAGCAGGGCTTGCGGCCGGTCAGCAATTTCAATCTCGTCGGCGCAGCGCAGGTCGGCAAGTCAAGCCTGACGGGGATGCGGATGCTCCACCGCCTCGAACGTCGCGTGCCAGTGTGGCCGGTCGATCCGTTGCCCGACAGCGGCTCGGTGGTGACCGAAATTTACACCTCGATGGCCGCACGGCTTGGAGGGGTTACCGGCGCGGCGACCAAGCTGCGCACTATCGAGGCGCTGAATGATGCGCTCGGCATACTGGGCTCACCGCCGGTCGCGGGCAGCGGCCCGATCGACGATCACGCATCCGACGCCCTGCTGACCGCCGCGTGGCTGCGCCGGGTGCACGGCAATCGCGACCTGTGGCATCCCCCTTCTCTCACTCCCGAGATTGCCCGCACCGAAGGCTGGACTTTCGGTGCGTTGTGAGATTAATGCGGCCGCGGTTAGCCGGCTTAGCTCAGTTGGTAGAGCACCTGATTTGTAATCAGGGGGTCACGAGTTCGAATCTTGTAGCCGGCACCGTCTTCTTCCTCGCCCTTAAAAAGCACGGTTGCAGGGCGACCAAGACTCATCACCCCAACCGCAGGAAAAACTCCTCGCGCTCCCTGCGCAGTTCTGCGGACGTCATGGCAGCGAGACCGTCGAGCTCGTTCCTGAGCGCCAGCGTCAGCCGCTTGACCGTCTCCCCAGGATCACGGTGCGCGCCGCCTTTCGGCTCGTAGACGATGCGGTGGATCACGCCGAGCTTCAGCAGGTCCGTTGCCGTCACCTTCATTGCCTCGGCCGCATCAGGCGCTTTTGCGGCGCTGCGCCACAGGATCGAGGCGCAGCCTTCGGGCGAGATCACCGAATAGACCGCGTGCTCGAACATCAGTACGCGGTTCGCCGCCGCGAGCGCGACCGCACCGCCCGATCCGCCTTCGCCGATGATGATCGCGACCAGCGGCACGCCGAGCGCCAAGCACGCCTCGGTCGAGCGGGCGATGGCTTCGGCCTGACCGCGCGCCTCGGCGTCGACTCCGGGGAACGCGCCGGGGGTATCGACCAGCGTCACCACCGGCAGCCCGAAACGGTCGGCAAGCTCCATCAGGCGGATCGCCTTGCGATAGCCTTCGGGCCGCGCCATGCCGAAATTGTGGCGGATGCGAGCGGTGGTGTCCTCGCCCTTCACGTGGCCGATTACCATTACGCGCCGCCCCTCGAAGCGGGCAAAGCCGCCGACGATCGCTTCGTCCTCGCCGAACACACGGTCGCCCGCAATCGGCAGGAAGTCGTCGAACAGCCCCGCCACCAGCCGCTCGAAACGCGGGCGCTGGGGATGGCGCGCCACCAGCGTTCGCTGCCACGGGGTAAGCCGCGCATAGGTGTCCTCAAGCAGCTTTGCGGCGCGCTCGGACAGCATCCGTGCCTCGGCCACGCCCTCTGGGAGCGCGGCCAGTTCGGCGACGTGCTTGTCGAGCGCCTCGATCGGCTTCTCGAAGGGCAGGTACTGGATCACGAGCCCCAAGCTCCTTTTGCCCCTCGCCTCAGACAGTCATCGACATGCCGCGATATATCCGCGCACGGTAGCGCGAATCCTCCGCGTCCGGCAGCGGCGCGCCGACCAGCAGCACCGCTCGGGCAAAGCGCCGCACTTCTTCGAGGTGCTCGTCGAGATCGCGCGGCTCTTCCGACTGCACCCGGCGGGTGAGGTTGATCTGGTTGACCGGCACATCGTGAACCAGCCGCTCGTTCTCAACGGCCAAGGTGGCTGTGAAGGCGTGGAGCGTGGTCTTGATGAAGTTGGCGAGCGCGAAAGCCGGGCTCTTGTCACCCATCGGCACATCTGGCGAGGTCAGCACAAGCTGGCAATCGTCGTAGAGCGAGGCGCGGCGCGAGACGCGGAAGTGGTGGGTGAGGTTGTCGGCCACCACGGTGCGGAATTCGTCCGGGGTGAGCGGATCGTCCTTGCCAAGCAGCTTGCCCGGCAGCGCGGCAAACGGCGTCGAGAGGATCGTCGTCGGCCGGCCCCATGCGACAAGCGCCTCGTCCATCGCGGCCTCGATATCAGTGGTCTTGACCAGCGAGGTGACAGAGACGGCGGTGTCCGGATCCAGCTGCGATTTGATCGCCTCAAACCCTTCGGCAGTGCGGGTGATCAGAACCACGTTGGCGGCATGGCAATCCTCAATGAAGGCGCGCGCCGTCTCCGCGAGGTAATCGGCAAGGTACTCGCCGATGATCCACACCGTCTTGCCGCGCATCTGGTCGAGCCGCTCTTGCTTGGGGCTGCCGAACAGCTCGCGCTCGGTGGTCGAGCGCTCCACGGAAAGACCGCCCGAGGGCATGAAGGTCTCACCCGAAACGGCACGGTCGGCAAGGAAGAAGACCGTCGCCTGCGCCACGTCATGCTCGGTCGGCATCTTGCCGAGATAGAGCTTCGACAGCACCCCGGTGCCAACCTTGTTGGCCTCGACCGCAATCTTGTCGGCAGGGAGGAAGGGCGCATCCTCGGGCGGCGCGCGTAGCAGCCAATCGGCGTCGCTCTCTGGCGTGGCGGGGCGCTCGCTCCACTCGGGCGCGTCGAGGAACAGGCCTGCCTGACGCAGCCGCCCGATCAGCGCGGCGGCGATGGTGGGGGTGAGGAGATACTGGTCCCAGCTGCAGGCCCCGTCACCTTCGCGCGCGCAGGCCAGCGCCAGATCGCGCAGTTCGCGCGGGTTGTTGGTGTCGTGGCTCATCTTGACGGTGTCGTTGCGGGCGAGCCGCGCCAGCACCGCCTCGACCCGCACCCCGCGCCGGATCGCCTTGATCGCGGCTGCGTGGATAGCGTTGAGGCGCTTGTTCTCGAGGATCAGCTTGCCGCGCCGCTCGAACAGGCCCGGCTTGCCGCCGGTGCCAGACAGGCGGTCGCCATCGACCGGGCCGGGGGCGATCGCGTTGAACTGCACTTCCGGGCCGAGATAGCGTGCCATGCTTTCCACCATCGCGCGCTGGCCGGCCTTCGACACGGCGTAGTCGGCGCGATTGGGGTAGGCGACCGCGAGATACTTCTCGCCGCCGAAATAGGACGAGACGTTGAGAATGTAGCCCGACCCCTGTGCTTTCATCAGCGGCACGACGTGATGCATCAGGAAGTAGTTCGACACCAGGTTCGCATCGAGCGTGTAGTTCCAGGCATCGACCCCCATGTCGATCACCATGTCCTCGGCGCCCGCAACGCCTGCGTTGTTGATGAGGTAATCGATCCGCCCGAAGGCCTTGAGCGTCGCGTCGACCGCGCCCTTGAGGCTCTCGAAATTGCTGACATCGACATTGGCGAGGGTCTGCACTCGGCGCTCGACGCCTGCAAAGCCGATGTCCTCAAGCTCGCTGACGATCCGCGCGCGGGCCACCGCCAACTCGCTTTCCCGCCGGGCAACCATCATTACCTTGGCGCCCGCCAGCGCGAGCAGGCGTGCGACCTGCCCGCCGATCCCGGCCGACCCACCGGTGATCAACGCGACCTTGCCAAGGTGCAGCCCGGTGATGTTCTCGGAGAAGCCCGGCATTGCCTTGCGCGCTCCGGTAGCCTCACCGATGTTGCCCGGCACGTAGAGCGTGATCTCGCCAAGCTTGCTTTCCTTGAGCAGAATGCGCGCGGCGTGACCTGCGGTGAAGCGAATGTTCTCCGCCTCGGCGTTGGTGAAGCGAACGATCTGGTTGCCCCATTCCGCTTGCCGACGACGCCCGTGGGCAGTGTCGATCGCGCTCTCGTCGCGCCATATGCGGATCAGCTGCTCGGTCGCGGCGCGCAGGATATTGGCGTAGGTATCGCCCTTCCCGTCGCTGGCATGGCTGACGAAGACGAAGCGCGGCGGCTGAAGCAGGTTATCGTGACGCTTCCAGTAGCGGCTGAGCGTCCGGGCGAGCGCCATGTTGCCAGCAAGCTCGTCGTCCATCAGCGCCTCGACCACGCCGTCCTCCGCCTCAGTCAGCGCGCCCGAAAGCTCGCCCGCGCCCAGCATCGGCAGAAACAGCGCGCCGCTAACGGGCGTGCCGCCCTTGGTGTAATCCTCAAGCGCGTTTTCCATCCCGGCCGCGTCCTTGCGGCTGAAGCGGATGATGGCGAGCTTGTCGGAGAGACCCATCGCGGCGCAGCGCTTCTCGGCGATAGCAACGTCGGCGGCGCGCGGCAGGCCGAGCACGACCTCGGCCCCGCAGGCGAGCTGCACCTGCGCGATTTCGAGCGCCTCTTCGAAATTGTCCCCCGCCGCGATCAGCAAGGCAAGGCCGGTGCCGTCCATCGAGCGCATGGTAGGCCGGGCGAGATAGGTCGCGCGATCTTCCTTGCGCACGGTCATGCCGTGGGTGACCTCGAAATCGTGGCCGTTGAACGCCGCGCTCTCGTCGCTACCGAGGAAGACGCAGGTGGTGGCGATGTCAGTAGGCGTCGGGAAAGTCTTGGCCTTGTCGTTCCCGCCGGTCGCGCGCTCGAGGCTCATCATGTCGAAGAACTGGTTGGCGGTCGTGCCGCCCGCGTCCCCGCGCGCGCTGTCCATGGCGGCAAAGACGTTGCGAATGCGCTCGCTCTCGATCGGACCGGGGTAGACGAGGTTTACGCGGATGCCCTTGGGCCCAAGCTCCAGCGAAAGCTCGCGGCTCCACGCATTCATCGCCGCCTTGGGGACGACATAGGCCGCGCGCGCGTAGTACGGCGTGCGGCTGAAGATGGTCGAGACGTTGATGATCGAGCCGCCTTCCGGGATGTGCGGCGCGGCGACGCGCGCGACATTGAAGGCGACCCCGAAGATGTTGCGTAGCGCATCGCCGACAGTCTCGCTGTCGGTGCTGCCCTTCTTCTGCAGCGCGGCGAGTTCCTCGGCGATCAGCGGCAGGTTCTCGATCGGCTGCTTGGGTCCGGCGCTTCCGGCGTTGTTCACCAGAATGTCGATCCGCCCGAACTGCTTGACCACCTCGTCTATGGCGGCGCGCACCGAGGCGATATCCCCGCCGTCGAGCGCCACCGTTGCGAGGCGCGCCGGGTCCGCGCCGGTCGCCTTCAGCAGCGCCTCGGCCGCGGCCTTGGTCCGATCGGGGGTGCGGCCCGTCATCACGACGGTTGCGCCCTCTGCAAGGTAATGAGTGACGATATGCCCACCCAGATTGCCTGCCGCGCCGGTGACAACGGCGATCTTGCCGGCCAGACGACCGGGGACGGCACCCTGCAAGGCAGGTGCGGCAGCAGCCGCTTTCGATTTGGCCATGGGCTCTCTCCTCACAAGATTATAACGAAGCCGCGCTTCGCTAGGTGTTTCGTTCAAACCCTGGGGAGGAGAGCCAATTTCAAAAATTTCGGCACAATGTCAACCGTCCAGTTCCCCGGATGATTTTGCAGCTCCCACCGCCGCCCATGCCTCGAGCAGCGCATCGCGGCTTCTGAGGCCCATTTCGGGCAGCGCGTGATTGACCACGTAGGTCGATCCGGTGTGCCGGTTCTCCCACATTGCCTGGTGCGCTTCCGGCAGCCCGTCCCACGCCACCACTTCGGGCTCGGTCACTTCCAGAAGGCCTGCCGCGATCATGTCGTTCATGCGCGCCACCTCGTAGGCGTTGCACAAGTGCGTGCCGAGGATGCTCGCGGTGGGCATCATGATCTGGCGCTGTCGCGTCCAGACCTGCGGAGCGTAGAAGGTGAAGCGGCAGCCGGTGAGATCCTCAGCGAAGATCACGCGGCCGGTGAAGGGCTTCACCAGCGAGGTCGAGATGCCGAGCGTGTCCTGCCCCGCCCGCTCGAACACCAGATCGGGGTTGCCGCGCGGATTGTCGGGCGAGCGCAGGATCTTGCCCACCGCCGAGCCGAACGGCTTCATCACCCGGTCCTGATAGTCGCGCACAGCCGCCTTGAAGACCTCGATATCGGCCTTGGCATCGGGCAGGCGAGGCATGGTGTCGGGCCAGTGGAAGTTTGCGCCCTCGCGGCGGCGGATGGCCTCGAGGCTGACGATGCCCTCGATCGCATCCTCCAACCCCAGCGATTGCAGAAACTCGCGCTGGCCATCGGTGGTGGTGGCGATCACCGAGCGCGCGTTGAAGCGGCGCGCGGCCTCGATCATCTCCAGGCCCGTCTCGTCGAGCAGTTCCGAGGAACCCGGCCCGTAGAAGATCAGCACCGCCTCGCCGCCGCGCAGGGCGGCACGGCGGAGCATTTCCTCAGGGGTCGCCGTCCCCGGCTTGCCCATGAAGCTGAAGTGGTAGCCTGACGAGGCGCCATAGAACGCGAGCGTGCCGCCGTCTGCGAGCAACTGGAACGAACGCGGGAAGGCGGTCTCGCCTGCATGGCTGACGACGTAATCGGCCAGCTTGCCGCCATTCAATGCCTTGAATTGTTCCACCAGCGGTGCGCCTGCGGCTTCCCACGCCAGCGCCTCGGCCTCGTCCTCGGGCACCACGCTGTAGAGGCCCGCAAAGCGCGCATCCTTGCGATTGATCGCCCCGATAGCGCCTTGCACCTGCGTGATGAAGCTGGCCCGTTCCTCGGAGGAGACGAGCCCCGTCACCTGCAAGCCGGTGCGCACCGAGGAGCGCAGGGCATCAAGCCCCGTCCCCGTCGCTGCGCCCTCGACGAACAGCGTCCGCCCCGGTGCAATCTTCAAGGTGGTGAACAGGCAACGCGCGATGGTGCCCAAGTTGAGCACATAGCTCCCTGCCTGCTCCAGCGTCAGATCAGGCGGCACCTTGTGCATCTGCGGGGCCTGCACGGTCAGGAACTGCGCGTGGCTGCCGGTCTCGGTCTCGTAGCCCTGGATCGAGAAATCGGCATACATCGGATCATTGCCGACCAGCGGGCTGAGGAGGTCGTTGGTGCCCGAATAGACCGTCACCAGATCGCCAACCTTGATCCGCCCCTGCGCGCGCGTCTCGCTGCCCAGCGCCGCGACCAGCGCGATTCCGCCCGATCCGGTGATCTGGACGTCTTCCTCGTGGCTATCGAACGGCGATACCGGAATGCCGGTCAGCGCCCAGATGTCGTTGAAGTTGACCTCGCTGGTCAGCATGTAGAGCAGCGCCTCGTTGGGCGCAGGCTCGGGCACCTTGACGATCAGTTCCTTCTCGTGGCTCACCGGGGGGCCGAAGCGCGGCTGGCCCGTGTCCGGATCGCGGGCGATGCCGAAGGCGTATTGGTGGCCTGGGATCGGGGTGACGCCGGGGTAGAAGGGCGCGCCAACAGGGAGCAGGTCGCCCGCCGCTTCCAGCGCCTGCGCGCGCAATTCGTGCTCGACATCGATCCACACGCCGTCGCGCCGCACCGGAAGCGGGGGCGCGACCTTATCCATGAATTGGCGGATGCCGGTCTTCCCACCTTCAGGATCGACGATAGCTTCGGCGAACAGCTTGGCCTCGCGGGCGAGGCCTTTGCTGACGCCCTGTTCAAGCCCCACGCGCACTGCATCCAGCGCCCGCGCGCCAGCTTCCCCGCGTCCGGCCCAGTCGAGCTGGCGCAGGATGCGCTGGAGGAAATCGTCCTCCAGCACCTCGTCCAGCGATACCTCCGCGGCGCTTTCCCAGCGTGCGGTCGCCGCCTGCCTTTCGGCAAAGGCGAAGCCGAGCGCGCTGCCCGGACCGTGCTTCACAAAGTCGCGCACCGCTGCATGGGCGGCCGAGAGCGCATCTTGGGCGCCTTCGACCAGCGCGTCGACCACGCCGATCTCCACTGCCGCTTCGGCCGTGATGCTCCGCCCGCCCAGAATAAGGTCGAGCGCGTCACGCAAACCTTCCGCGCCGCGCCGGTCGGCAAGCAGGCGGGGCAAGCGCTGCGTACCGCCGTAACCGGGGAGCAGCCGCAGCCGGATCTCGGGCTGGCCGAAGCGCGCCACAGGTTCGGCCACGCGGTAATGGCAGGCGAGCGCGAACTCCATGCCGCCGCCCAGCGCCACGCCCTGCACCGCCGCTATGCAGGGCTTACCCATATTCTCGATGGTGCGGAAGGCGAGGTGCGCGTTGTTGGGCAGCACCATTGCCTCGTCCACGGAGTGGATCTCCTCCAGCATCTGACGGATATCCGCGCCCGCCACGAAGGACGATGTGCCCTCACCAGTGAACACCACGGCCACGACATTCTCGTCGCGCGCGAGGGTCGAGGTGACCATCACCAGCTCGTCGATCGCGCGCTCGTTCAAGGCATTGACCGGCGCGTTGGTGACCGTGACCGTCGCTACCTGCTTGCCGGGCGCAACTGTGTTATATTGCACCAGGAAGTAGCGGTGGCGGTCGAACAGCGCCTGCTCGTCGCTCATGCGCTGCTTGCGCTGCCAGTCGCCGATGACGGTACGCAGTTCGTCCAGCGCCTCGGGATTGCGCAACGTCGTGACGTCGCCGACATCCTCGCCCACCACCAGCGCGCGGACCATGCGGCGCATATATTTGCCCGAGCGGGTTTCGGGGAACTGCGAGACTTCGATGAAGTCCGCCGGCACAGCGACTGCCCCTTTTTCCGTGCGCACGAGATCGAACAGGCGGCGCTTGTCCTCGATGGTGAGCTTGCGGCCAGGGGCCGGCACGACGAAGGCAAGCGGCGTGAGGCCCTTCTCGCGGTGCGGGGCGCCGACCACCAGCACATTACCGACCGGGCTGTCAGGCGCGAGCGCCTTGTCGCGCAGCACCGCGCCCTCGATCTCCTCAGTGCCCATGCGGTGGCCCGAGACGTTAATGACGTCGTCCGAGCGCCCGTGGAGCGAAAAGGAGCCATCGGCGTGCTGAATGGCGAAGTCGCCCTGAGTGTAGGCCCATGCGCCCTTCCAGCGGCGCCAGTAGCCTTCCTCCCAGCGTGCCGCATCGCCGCGCCAGGCGGGATCTACTCGGCCATCACTGACCTTGAAGCCTTCGATATCGCCCCAGATGGTGCGCGCGAGGTAAGGGTAAGGCGCGGCGATGACGATCTCGCCCTTCTCGCCGGTTTCCGCGCGCCGCCACGGCACGCCGCCCGCATCGCTGCGGGCGAAAGGCACGTCGGCGGGCGCGGCTTCGTCATCCTCGACCCACACATCGCCGACGATCCACGGCAGCGGATAGGCGTGCGCATCGGGGCGCAGCGGGAAATCGTCGTTGCCGAACATATGCGTCCAGGCGATCCCGCCGTGCTCGGTCGCCCAATAGGAGTTGATGTAGCGCGGGGTGATATGCTCCATCCCGAAGGCCTGCACCGACGGCGAGACCGGTTCGGCGCAGAAGGTCGCGACGCGCAAGCCCCCCATGTCGTAGCGTTCGAGTTCAGCGAGGTTGGCCGGATCGGACATGATCGCCTTAAGGAAAGTCACCCCTGCCTTGAAAATGCTGACATTGTGCCGCTCGATCATCGATGCGAAGCGGCCTGCGTGCGGGAAGACCGGCGAGCCTTCGGAGACCAGCGAGGTCACCCGCGTCATCAGCGGCGCGCAGATCAAATAGCTCTGCCCGGTGATCCAGCCCGGATCGGCGACCACGAACAGCGTGTCTCCGGGGCGCGCGTCAAAGCTTGCCTTCATTGTCTCGGCGACGCCCGCAGCATAGCCATGCGCGTGGACGATCCCCTTGGGCTTTCCTGTCGAGCCCGAGGTGTAGATGAAAAACATCGGGTAGTCGGCATCGACCGGCATTGGCTTGGACGAAGCCCAGATCGCGCGGACGAAATCACTGTCGGGCAGCGCGAGCAACTCGGCCTCGCCGTGGACGTCGAAGCCTGCGGCGCGCGCTTTCTCCAGCACGGTGACGAGCGCCGCATCGGTCAGCTCGTGGCTCCAGCGGTCGCGCTCCTCGCGCCAGATCACATCTGGCTGGTGGGTGTGGCGGCAAACGATTACCGCTTCCACGCGCGGCGGCAGAGTGACGAGGCTGGAGGCGATGGCGATCCGCACCCGCGCGGCATCGGCGCTGGTGATGCGGCCTTCCGCGCCAAGATTGATCAGCGCACGGCCCACGCCGCGCATCACGTCCGAACGGTCGACCGTTATCTCGACGCTCAACGCTTCGCGCACCGTATCGACGATTGTCGCAGCATCGGCAGCGGGCAGGCCAATGTCGAGGCCCGAGAGGATGCCCAGCGCCGTCGTCACCGGCACGAAATTGTCGAGTGCGGGATCGGTGTAAGCGTTCTTGAAGGCCGCGACCTGCGCGTTACGGTAGCTGCCATCAGACGTGACGATCACCCGCGCGCCGGTGTCGGCGATGCGGTCGGACAAGGTCTTGTCGGAGAACCCGCCGAACACCGCGGTGTAAACCACGCCCATCCGCTTGGCGGCCTCGGTCCAATAGATCTGCGGCACGATGCTCGGCATGTTCAAGGCCATGCGGTCGCCAGGCTTGAGGCCGAGCGCCTCCAAGGCCACGGCGCACTTCGCTACTTCGAGCAGCAGGCGTTTGCGGCTGACGGAGAAGCAGTCGATCGGCGCGCCCTTGCCGCCGTTCGCGGACATGTCCCAGCGGTCGCCTTCGAACACCAGCGCCGCTTCGCTGCCGTGCCCACCGAGCACGTGGCGGTCGATCTCGGAGAAGGCGGCATTGGTACGCCCGCCGACAAACCAGCGCCAGTGCGGCGCATCCGAGCCGTCGAAGCCGGTGTGCCAAGGTGTGAAATCGCTCGGCAGGTCAGGGCTCACCGGAGCAGCAGAGGCCGCATCCCAGCCCTGCCAGCGCCCGTCTTCGCCTTTTGCGAGCCATGCGCCCGCGGCTCCAACATCGGCCACGAACCAGTGCATGCCCTGCGCGGCGATGTCGCCATGGAACGCGCCCGGGTCGGCAAGCGCGGCGGCGCGCATGGCGTTCCAGTCGGCGCGGTTGCGCACGGTGTTGGTTTTAGCAGCCGGCAAGCTTGCCGGCAGAGTGTTGACAGGAATGACGCCGATCCCCCGATATTCGCGAAAACTCGCAGTGCGTAATCCCGAACGCTCGGCGAAAGTGCAGCAAAGTTACACAACTTGCGCCGCTTCGGCAAGAAAATGCTAAAACGCCATACCTGCAACAAACGCGGGCCATCGCCAACGGTTCCACCAAAATCGGCCGATGCGCCGCGCCCCAGCCGCGCCCCAGCCGCGCCCCAGCCGCAGCGTGAGGCGGCGTAACGCTTTTTCAATCACGTGCGGGTTACAGTCTGCGAACGGGTGCATGGCTGCCGGCCGCCCGGATCAAGGACATGGCATGGCATTTGGCTTTCGCAGATCCGCACGCGAACCGGCTCGCTCGGCACCCGAGGCGCTGGACTCCGTCCAAAGCGCCCGGCCTGATCGCGCCATCGTGCTTGGCGAGGTCGAGGAGCTCGGCATCGGCATGTTCTGGGCGACCGACGCCGACGACCGCCTGACCTTTCTCTCGCAGCGCGCGCTGGTCGATATCGGCGAGGAAAGCGAGACACTGATCGGCACCCCACTGACCCGCGTGTTCCTTGATGCAGACGAAGATGGCGCCGGCCCGTCGCAGCGCAGCCTCGCCTTCAAGCTCAAGGCCCGCTCAAAGCTCGACGAGCAGATCGTCGCTGTTCCAACCGGGCGCGGCGCCACGCGCTGGTGGCGGCTCAACGGTCGCGCCCTGCTCGACGCCAGTGGCGATTTCCAGGGCTATCGCGGCAGCGCGGTCGATATCTCGGCGCAATATGCCTACGAGACGCAGGTCGCCCGCCAGTCGCAGGTCGACGAGCTGACGGGCCTCGCCAACCGCCGCAAGCTCGGCGAACGGCTGTCGGCGATGCTCGCCGCCTTCCGCGCCAGCCGGCGCAGCTGCGCGCTGATGATGCTCGATCTCGACCGCTTCAAGCAGGTCAACGACACGATGGGCCACCCGGCGGGCGACGAGCTGCTCAAACAGGTCGCGCAGCGCCTGACGTCGCTCCTCAAGGACGTGGGCGAGGTCGGCCGGCTCGGCGGCGACGAATTCCAGGTGCTGCTCCCCGATATGGACGACCGCGGCAGCCTCGGCGAGCTTGCCAACCGCATCGTCCAGTCGCTCTCGCAGCCCTACCAGATCAACGGCCGGCGGGCGATCATCGGCACCTCGGTGGGGATCGCGATCGCGCCCTATGACGGGCTCGAAGCCGACGAGCTGACCCGCGCGGCGGACATGGCGCTGTACTCTGCCAAAGAGACCCGCGGAGGCACCTTCTGCTTCTTTACCAGCGAATTGAGCGATGCGGCCTCCAAGACCGCGATGCTCGGCGACAAGCTGCGCGACGCGGTCGACCGCGACGAATTGAAGCTCGCCTACCAGCCGCTCGTCGATCCCGAGACCAACGAGGTCAAGTGCTTCGAGGCGCTGCTGAGGTGGAATGACGAGGAGGCGGGCGACATTTCGCCCGCGCAGTTCATCCCTGTCGCCGAGAACGACGACCTCATCATCCGCATTGGCGAAATAGCGCTCAAGCGGGCGTGCATGGACGCGCTCGCCTGGCCGGAGACGATCCGGGTGGCGGTCAACGTCTCGGCCAAACAGTTCATCCGGCCAGGCTTACGCAAGGCAGTGGGGGCCGCGCTCCAATCCTCGGGCCTGGCGCCCGGGCGGCTCGAACTCGAGATCACCGAGAGCGTCTTCGTCGGCGATCTGGAAACGGTCGACGCGATCTTCCGCGATCTCAAGAAGTTAGGCGTGCGCCTCGCGCTCGACGATTTCGGCACCGGCTATTCCTCATTGGGCTACCTCAAGCACGGGCATTTCGACAAGATCAAGATCGACCAGAGCTTCGTGCGCGGCTGCACCGAGAACGGCGACACCAACCCGGCGATCATCACCGCAATCGTCGCGCTTGCCAAGGCGCTCGGCATGGAGACCGTCGCCGAGGGTGTCGAGGCGATGGACGAACTTCAGCTGGTGCGCGAACGCGGCGCCGATCTGGTGCAGGGCTACATCTTCTCGCGCCCGATCACGCAGGAACAGGTGCTGGCCCACTTCGCGCAAGGCACCGCGCTCTTCCGCCCGAGCGGCCCGCCGCGCCACCGTGCCGAGCGCATCACCATCTTCCGCAAGGTTGGATTGATCCACGAGGACCACTACTATGACGTGATCCTGCGCAACCTTTCCAAGACCGGCGCGCGCATCAACGGACTTGCAGGGGTACCGGTCGGGACCGAGGTGGTGCTCGATCTTGGACACGGGCAGCTGGTCGTCAGCAAGGTCGCCAATGCCCGCGAGAACAGCCAGGGCCTCAAGTTCGAGACCCCCATGATCAGCGACGGCAGCGGGGGCTTCATGACCCGCCACCGCATCTCGCCCTATTCGCTCGCCGAGGCAGGCATTCCGCTCGCTGCGCTGGGTGCCGGGGCCTTCCCGCTCGCCAAATGGCGCGAGGCCAACAAGACCATTCCCAAGTTCGTCCAGCTGGAACTCAGCGCACCCGGATTGTGACATCGAAACACGCCGAGGGGCGGATGTTTCACGTGAAACAGCGTTCTGGAAGGGGTCTAGAGGGGGTCTAAGGGGGGTCTAACCCGATCTGGCAGGTGTCTGGACACGTCTGGAACGCCCCTAAATCACCCGCGCCCGCGATACCCCGGCACGCCCTGATCGGGCAGCCACAGCCCTTCCGGGGCCACCCCCGATTGCCAGAACACGTCGATCGGGATCCCCCCGCGCGGATACCAGTAGCCGCCGATCCTGAGCCAGGCCGGGCGCATCTCCTCAAACAAGCGCACCCCGATCCCCACGGTCACATCCTCGTGGAAGCCGTTGTGGTTGCGGAAGCTCCCGAGGAACAACTTGAGGCTCTTGCTCTCGACGATCGTTTCGCCCGGCACATAATCGATCACCAGATGCGCAAAATCGGGCTGGCTGGTCACCGGGCACAGCGAGGTGAACTCCGGCGAGACGAACCGCACCAGATAGGTAAGGCCGGGGCGCGGATTGGGAACATAGTCGAGCACCGCTTCTGCAGGCGAGGTCGGCAGCGGGGTGTCCTTACCGAGAAACTGCGGGGCGGTTTTGCCTGAGGGGGCAGAAGAGGGAGGTGTGCTTTCCATGCCGCGCTGTTGCCCCGATCCGCCGCGCTGCGCAAGCCGCAAGCTTTACGCCCGCGGCTCGCGCGTCCTATGGCGTCAGCGCCGGTTCACGCGCGCTCCGGCACACTTCGATATCCCTTTGGCCACGCCCCCGTTCGCCGACTGCTGCCGAGCCCTTCCCCGCCATGATCTGTCTGCCTGCCCGCTTTGTTCTTGCCGCCAGCGCCGCGCTCGCGCTGGCTGTGCCTTTGGCTGCGCAACAGAACCCCGGCACCTTCAGCCTGCCGCCCCCGCGCCCGGCGCCGACGCCCGCCCCTGCCGGTCCCAATGACGAGCTGGCCGGAGTGCCGATCCCGCCCCGAGCCGTTCCGCGCACCGCGCCAACGCCAAGGCCGACTGCAACGCCGACCCCGCTGCCCACCGCCGCGCCTCGCCCCCAGCCCACTACCGCGCCGAGCGCGGCCCTCCCCGCGCCGGTGCGCACCGCGCCCGCTCCTTCGGGTGAGAGACTCGGAACGGTTCTCGCGCCCGCGCCGACCGTGCCCGCGCCCACCACCGCGCCCGCACCGCTTCCCACCGCAAGCGGCGATCCGCTGGCGCTGCCCCCGAGCATTCCCGGCACTCTGCGCAAGGCCAGTCCGGTCGCGGCGTCTCCGCCCGCCGCCAACTCAGACGCCATCGTTGCCCCTCCCGCATGGGAACTCCCCGCATGGGAACTGCCCGCATGGGAACTGATTGCCGCAGGCGGTGTGGGCGCGCTGGCGGTGCTGGGCGCAGGCTTGCTCGTGTGGCGGCGGCGCAAGCCCAAAGTGCTGCGCCTTGCGTCGCCCTTAGCTGCTGGCGCAGCCGCCGCGCGCGGGGCCGAGCGCGCGCCTGATCTTTCCGACCTCCACCTGTCGCTCGACATCACCACCGCGACCCGCAGCCTGATGATGTTCACCGTGGGCTACCGCCTCAATATCGCCAACCGCTCGGGCCGTGCGGTGTGCGACATGCGCATTGCGGTGCAGCTCGTCTGCGCGCGGGCGAGCGCCAATCCTCCGCGGGCCAACGTTCCCTGCGTGGGCGCGGCGCAGACGCTTAGCGATGCCCCTCGCATTGGCCCCCATCAGGCGCGCACCATCACCGGCGAGGTGCAGCTGGCGCTGTCCGCGATCCAGCCCTTGCGGCAGGGGACCACTGCGCTGTTCGTGCCGCTGATCCACGTGACCATCGAGGGTGACGGCCAGCCGGCGCTGACCAGGACCTTTGTGATCGGCACGCCCAGTTCGAGCGGGCGCGTCCACCCGATCCAGCTTAACCATCCGCCGGGCGGGATCGCCGGACTGGTGGCGCAGGCTGTCGCGGTTCCCTCGGCGTCCGCTGCAGCCTGAGGCTTGCTTTGCAGCAAGGCGCCGGGCGCGCTAGGGTCGGCGCCATGACCAACCTGCCCTCCCCGCTCGTCTCGGCCGAATGGCTTTCGGCAAACCTTGATGCGCCCAAAGACGCTGGCGGCCTTGTGGTGCTCGATGCGTCGTTCCATCTGCCCGCTGCGGCCCGCGACGCTGCCGCCGAATTTGCCGCCGCGCATATTCCCGGCGCGCGGTTCCTTGGCCTTGCAAGCCTGTTTGATGCGGCCTCGCCGGTCCCCTATGCCTTCCCGGCGCCCCAGCAGCTCGCCGAGCGGCTGGCGAGCCTCGGCGTTGCGCCGGACGCTGCCATCGTCGTTTGTGACGACAGCGCGATCCGCACCTCGGCCCGCGCGTGGTTCGTGCTGACCGCGAGCGGGCGGCAGAATGTCGCGATCCTCGATGGCGGGCTGGGCAAGTGGCGCAGCGAAGGCCGGGCGCTGGAAAGCGGCTCGGCTGAGTTCGCGCCCGGCATCGCGCCTGGCATCGCGCCCGCCGCCCCCGCCGCCCCCGCCGCGCTCACCGCCCCGGCACAGGTGCGCAGCAAGGCCGACATGCTCGCCAATCTGGACAGCCGCGCCGAACAGGTGCTCGACGCGCGCGGGGCCGATAGGGTTTATGGCAGCGGCATCGATCCGGTGCATGGCGGGCCGAACGGGCGGATTCCGGGCGCGCTGAACCTGCCCTTCAATCAGGTTCTGGATGCCGATGGCACCTACAAATCGCCCGACGAGCTGCGTGCTGCCTTCACTGCGGCGGGCATCGACCTTGATGCGCCGGTTACCGCGACCTGCGGCAGCGGGGTGACCGCGAGCGTGCTGATGTTTGCGATGCACCTCCTCGGCAAGCGCGACGCCGCGCTGTATGACGGAAGCTGGAGCGAGTGGGGCGCGGACCCTGCCACGCCGAAAGCTCAGGGTCCGGAGAGCGGGAGGCCTGCCGCATGAGCGGCAGCGGCGATGACAAGCCTGTGAAGCCTGCGACCCGCCTCGTCCACGGTGGGCGGCGCAAGGAGTGGACCGGGCCGGTGGTCAACCCCCCGGTGTGGCGCGCCTCGACGCACCTTTACGATACCGACGCCGAGCGGCAGTCGGCAGGTTCTAACAATGCCGACGGCCAGTTCTTTTACGGCAGGCGGGGCGCACCGACGCAGTGGGCGCTGGCCGAGGCGCTGACGCAGCTGGAGCCGGGCGCTTACGGCACAGTGCTCTTTCCCAGCGGGGTAGCGGCGATTGCCGGGTGCATGTTTGCGGTGCTCAAGCCCGGCGACCGGTTGCTGATGGGCGACAATGCCTATGACCCGGCGCGCTCGATGGCGACCGGGCTGCTGACGCGGATGGGGGTGGAGACCACCTACTTCGACCCGCGCGATATCGGCGCCTACCGCGCCCTGCTTGCCGCCGGGAGCGTCAAGGCGGTGTGGCTCGAAAGCCCCGGCAGCCTCACCTTCGAGGTCTGCGATATCCCCCGGCTGGCCGCCATCGCGCGCGAGCACGGCGCGGTGAGCATGGTCGACAACACATGGGCCAGCCCGCTCGGCTTTGCGGGCCTCTTGCATGGCTGCGATATCGTGATGATGAGCCTGTCAAAGCACGTCGGCGGCCATTCCGACCTGATGATGGGCAGCGCGAGCGCGGGCAAGCGCTGGTATACGATGCTGCGCCGCACCTCGCATGAGCTGGGCCAAGTGGTCTCGCCCGACGATGCGGCGCTGGCGGCGCGGGGCCTGCGGACGATGGGCGTTAGGCTCGAGGCGCAGACCCGCTCGGCCTTGAGGGTTGCACAGTGGCTCAAGGCCCAGCCGCAGGTGGCCGAGGTATTCTGCCCCCTGCTCCCGTCTGACCCCGGCCACGCGCTGTGGGTCCGCGATTTCACCGGTGGCTGCGGCTTGTTTTCCTTCGTGCTGGCGAGCGACGATCCCGCCGCCTCGGCCCGAGTCTCGGACGCCCTCGCCCTGTTTGGCAACGGCTATTCGTGGGGCGGGTTCGAAAGCCTTGCGCTGCCCATCACCCCGCACACCTACCGCTCTGCGATGCCCGACCCGTGCGCCGGCCGGCCCGCGCTGCGGCTCTCCATCGGGCTTGAGGATACAGGCGATCTCATCGCCGACCTCGCGCAGGCGCTGGTGCTTGCCGGATGAGCGCAGCCAGCAGACCTGTCAGCGGCGCGGACAATCTGCGCGAGGATCTGACCGAACGCAACCAGACGATCGGCGGCATAGTCAACCGGCTCGACACTTTCGCGGTGCAGCTCGGCGACTGGCGCGTCTCGGCTTTCGACGTCTTGTTCTCGGTCGCCGCGATTGTGCTGGTCCTCGCCATCGCGATGATCGCCACCCGCCTGACCCGCAGCGCCCTGCGCCGCGCAACCCGGCTCGACGGCACGCAGCGTGTGCTGGCCGAGAAGCTGGCGACGATCGTGATCTGGGTCGTGACTTTCCTTGTCGGGGTCGACCTGCTCGGCATCGACCTCACCGCGCTGACGGTGTTCTCGGGCGCCTTCGGGCTCGCGATCGGCTTCGGCCTGCAAAAGACCTTCGGCAACCTCATTTCGGGCATCATCCTGCTGATGGACAAGTCGATCAAGCCGGGCGACGTCATCGCGGTCAGCGACCAGACCGGGCAGCAGACCTTCGGCCAGATCCGCAAGATCGGCATCCGCGCGGTCTCCGTCACCACCCGTGACGAGCGCGAATACCTGATCCCCAACGAGAACCTGATGATCAACCAGGTCGAGAACTGGTCCTATTCCTCGAAGAACGTGCGGGTGCAGGTGCCGGTCGGGGTGAGCTACGACGCCGACATGGCGCTCGCCGAAAAGCTGATGCTACAGGCCGCAGGCAAAGCGCGCCGCGTGCTCGCCAGGCCTGCGCCGAGCGTGTGGTGGAGCGGGTTCGGCGACAACGCGGTGACCTTCACCATCCATTGCTGGATCAACGATCCCGAAGAGGGCGTCGGCAACGTCCGTAGCGACGTGCTCAAGCAGCTGTGGGCCTTGTTCAAGGAGCATGGCATCGCGCTGCCGTTCCCGCAGCGCGACCTCAACCTCAACCAGAGCGAGGCGCTCGACCGGGTCATCGCCGCGCTCGAGGATCGCCGCGCCGAACCGCCGCAATAAAAAGGCGCAATAGCTGGGCTTCGCGCAGGCCAATCCATTCTCGCTGGCACCGCTGGCGCCGCTGGCCCATCTGCGGTGCCATGCAAAATAGCGGCACCATCTATCTCGTCGGCGCGGGGCCGGGTCCGGTGGACCTCCTCACCTTGCGCGCCGCCCGCCTGATTTCAGGTGCGCGGGTGATCGTCCATGACGGGCTGATCGGGCCTGACATCCTCGGCCTTGCGCGCCCCGATGCACGCCTCATCTCGGTCGCCAAGCAACGCGCCCGCCACACCATGCCGCAAGATGACATCAACGCGCTGCTGGTGCGCGAGGCGCTCGCGGGGCATGACGTCGTGCGATTGAAGGGCGGCGATCCCTTCATCTTCGGGCGCGGCGGCGAGGAAGCCGAAGCGGCGCGCGCCGCCGGCGTCCGCGTCGAGGTCGTCCCCGGCATCTCGGCGGCGAACGGTGCGGCGGCGGCCTCTGGAATCGCGCTCACCCACCGCGACGCCTCCAGCATCGTCAGCTTCGTGGCAGGCCAGTGCAAGGGCCTCGCCGAGCAGGACTGGTCGGGCCTCGCCGGCAAGGGCCGCACGCTGGTGATCTACATGGGCGTCTCGACCGCTGCGCCGATCGCCGAGAAGCTGATGGCAGACGGCCTTGCCCCCGATATGCCCATCGCCGTGATCGAGAACGCCGCGCGCCCCGAAATGCGCGTGCTGCGCGGGTTGCTCGCCGCCCTCCCCGATCTGGTCGAGCGCGAGGCTGTAAAAAGCCCCGCTCTGATCGTCATCGGCGAAGTGACCGCGCGCGAGGATATCGCTGTGGCGATGCTGGCTCAGGAGATCGCACAATGAAAATCCTCACCGGCAACGACCTGCGCTCGGGCGCGGTGACGTGGTGGAACGGCTCCGGCTGGTCGCTGTTCGTCGACGACGCCGTCGATACAGGCGACACCTCCAATGGAAGTGACGGGGCCGAAGAAATCCTCGCCCGCGAAGAAGCCGCGCGCCGCGTCAATGTGCCCTACGCTATCGCCGCGACCATCGACGCCGCCGGACACGTGCGGCCTGCGCACATCAAGGACCGGGTCCGCGCACTCGGCCCGACCGTGCGCCGGGATCTCGGCGTGAAGACCGCCAACAAAACCGGCTGGGACTGGGTGATCTGATATGTACCGTTACGATTCATACGACCAGGCGATGGTCGACGCCCGCGTGGCGGAATTCCGCGATCAGGCACGCCGCCGGCTTGAGGGCAAGCTGACCGAGGACCAGTTCAAGCCGCTGCGGCTGATGAACGGGCTCTACCTCCAGCTGCACGCCTACATGCTGCGCGTCGCGATCCCCTATGGCACCCTGTCGGGCACCCAGATGCGCATGCTGGCGCACATCGCCCGCAAGTATGATCGCGATTACGGCCATTTCACCACCCGCCAGAACATCCAGTACAACTGGATCAAGCTGGAGGATGCCGCCGACATCCTCGCCGACCTTGCGACGGTCGAGATGCACGCCATCCAGACCAGCGGCAATTGCATCCGCAACATCAGTAGCGATCACTTCGCCGGTGCTGCCGCCGACGAGGTGGTGGACCCGCGCCCCTATGCCGAGCTGATGCGCCAGTGGTCGAGCTTCCACCCGGAGTTCACCTATCTGCCGCGCAAATTCAAGATCGCGGTGATCGCGTCCGAAAAGGACCGCGCGGCGATGCGGCTCCACGATATCGGCGTGCGGATCATCAGCCGTGACGGCGAGATCGGCGCGCAGTTCTATGCGGGCGGCGGCATGGGGCGCACCCCGATGATCGCCCCGCTGATCCGCGACTTCGTGCCGCTCGATCACTTCATCACCTACGCCGAGGCGTGCCTGCGGGTCTACAACCGCCACGGCCGGCGCGACAACAAGTACAAGGCGCGGATCAAAATCCTCATCCACGAGCTTGGCGCGGCGGAATACACCCGCCAAGTCGAGGAAGAATTCGCCCACCTGCTGAGCGTCGGCGTGGAACCCCCGAGCCAGGAGCTGGCTCGGATCACTGCGTACTTTGCGCCCCCTGCCCTTGTGGACGGCCCCAAGACGCTCGACCGTTCGGACCCCGATTTCGCGCTGTGGGCGCGCCGCAACACCCACCGCCACAAGCATGACGCCTATGTCTCGGCGGTCATCAGCCTGAAGCCTGCTGGCGGCATTCCCGGCGATGCCACCGCCGAGCAGATGCGCGTCATGGCGCGGCTTGCCTGCGACTACAGCTTCGACGAGCTGCGGGTGATGCACACGCAGAACCTGCTGCTTCCGCACGTTCGGATCGCGGACCTGCACGCTGTGTGGACCGCGCTTGACGCAGCGGGATTGGGCGCGCCGAACATGGACACGATCGAGGACATCATTGCCTGCCCCGGCCTTGATTATTGCAGCCTTGCCAACGCCCGCTCGATCCCGCTCGCCCAGCGCATTTCGGAACGCTTCGCTGCAAACGGGCGCACCGGGGAACTGGGCGAATTGAAGCTCAAAATCTCCGGCTGCATCAACGCCTGCGGGCACCACCACGCGGGCCACATCGGCATCCTTGGCGTCGACAAGAAGGGCAAGGAGAACTTCCAGCTCTCATTGGGCGGGTCGGAGGCCGAGGACGTGAGCCTCGCCAAGATCACCGGGCCAGGTTTTGACGAGGACGGCGTGATCGCCGCGGTCGAGACCGTCACCGACGTCTACTTGGCCGCGCGCACCGACGGGGAGCGGTTCCTCGATACCTACCGCCGCATCGGCATGGAGCCGTTCAAGGAGGCGCTTTATGGGTAAGCAGCTGTTCCCCTCCCGCCTGCGGGAGGAGCTAGGGGTGGGCGAGTCATCGCACCGCTTTTGCGTTCCGCATTCCCACCCCCAACCCCTCCTGCAAGCATGAGGGTAGTGATGACCACCAACCTTGGCACCTCGCCTGACGAGGTGCAGTTCCGCTTCCGCGATGATGAGCCGGTCGATCATGCCGCCGTCACTGTCGATTCCTGCTTCGACCAGACCAACGCTGCCGCCGTCCGGATCGAACCGGGCGACGATGCGCGGGTGCTGCTGCCGTTCCTCGATCGCCTCGCACTGGTCGAGGTCAACTTCCCGAGCTTCGGCGACGGGCGCGGCTATTCGGCGGCCCGCATCCTGCGCGAGGCAGGCTATACGGGCGAAATGCGCGCGGTCGGCCAGGTGCTGATCGACCAGCTTTCACACATGCGCCGCTGCGGCTTTGACAGCTTCGCCCCCGACAAGCGCCTCGACGAGGAAGACGCAGCCCGCGCCTTTGCGACGTGGGAGAACGTGTACCAGCGCGCCGCCGATGCGCGCGGCACGATCGCGGACAAGCGCCATGAGGCCTGAACCCGGCATCGCCAGCGAAGGGCACATCCGTGACGCGCTCGACCTGGCGCCGCGCTTTACCGATCACGATGCAGTGCGCCTCAACCGCATGTTCCGCGGCTCTTCGACGCTGGAGATGCTGGAGGCAGTGATCCGCGATAGCCTGGCGGGCGATCTTGCCGTGGTATCGAGCTTCGGCGCGGAGAGCGCGGTGCTGCTCCACCTCGTTGCCAGCGTCGATGCATCGGTGCCGGTCCTGTTTCTCGACACCGGCAAGCATTTTGCCGAGACGCTGGCCTACCGCGATCTTCTCGCAGAGCGCTTCGGCCTCAATCTGGTGGTGCTGACCCCCGACGCCCAAGACCTCGCCAAGCGCGACGAGACCGGCCTGCGCTGGTCCTACGATCCCGATGGATGCTGCCAGATCCGCAAGGTGCGCCCGCTCGAACAGGCGCTGGCCCGCTATGATGCGAGCTTCACCGGGCGCAAGTCCTTCCAGGCCGCAACCCGCGCCAGCTTGCCGCGCTTCGAGGTGGATACCTCCGATGCGCAAGGGCGGCTCAAGATCAACCCGCTGATCGACTGGGACGCAGGGCAAATCGAGGGATACTTCATTCAGCACGACCTTTCGCGCCACCCGCTGATTGCCGCTGGCTACCCCTCGATCGGCTGCTCGCCGTGCACCACGCAAGTCGCGCCGGGCGAAGACCTGCGCTCGGGCCGCTGGAAGGGCTGGGACAAGACCGAATGCGGCATCCACAAGCCGGGCGAGGAACCGTTCCTGTGACGCAGGTGGCCTAGAGCCACCCCTGGCAGCGGTACCATTCGGCGGTCATCCGCAATCCCTCCTCGCCGCCGATGCGCGGTTGCCAGATGCCCGGCGGCGGCTTGCGATCGAAGCGCGAGACCCAGTTGGGGTGCGCCATATAGCCGACGCGGTCAGGGGTGAGCTTGGCGCGGTCGCCGCGTGCGATGCGGTCGGCGGCAGCAGCAACATCGAGGACGGCGCGCGGCAGGTGCGGGGCGAAGACCGCGCGCTTGCCCACCGCGCGGCCGATGGCAGCCGCGAGTTCCTTGTGGCTCCACCCGCCCTCGCGCCCGTCGTCGGGTTCGTAGACCTTTTTGCGCGTCGGTGCGGCGTTGCCCGCCGCCAGCGCGATCAGCAACGTTGCAAGGTCATGGGCGTGGATGATCGAACTCGCCCCGCCCGGTGGCAGGGGGACAAAACCCCACTTGGCGGTGCGGAACATCTCCAGGTAGTCGACATCGCGCGGGCCGTAGACGCCGGGCGGGCGCACCGTGGTCCAGTCGATGCCGCTCCCCTCCACCAGCGCCTCGGCGCGGGCCTTGGAGGCGCCGTAGGCCGACAGCTCGGGCATCCGCGCCGAGAGCGAGGAGACGAACACGAGCCGCCCGGCGCCTGCCCCCTTCATGGCCGCGATCACGTTGGCGGTGCCGGTGACATTGGCGCCTTCGAACGCGGCAGGGTCGGGGGTGTTGGTAAGGCCCGCGACATGGATCACCGCATCCGCGCCCTGGATCAGCGCCGCGAGCGCAGCCTGATCGTTCAAGTCGCCGCGCACCCATTCAACGCCGCCGAGCGCAGGCTGCTCGCGGCGGGCCAGCGCCTTCACGCGGTGCCCCTGCGCCAAAGCCTCGGCCAGCACCGCGCTCCCCACAAAGCCGGTCGCGCCGGTAATTGCCAAAATGCTCACAGCAGCACCATGTGGTCGCGGTGGATCACGCAGGAACGCGGCGCGTAGCCCAGACGCTCGGCCTGATCTTCGGCGCGCTTGCCGGCGATAAGCTGCATCTCGGCCGCGTCATATTCGGCGAGGCCCTGCGCCAGCCGCTCGCCCCGGATGCTCAGCACGCTGACCAGATCGCCGCGCCGGAAAGTGCCCGACACGCCCACAACGCCCGCCGCAAGCAGGCTCGCCCCGCCCTTCAGCGCTGCGGCGCAGCCTGTGTCCACGCGCAACTCGCCTGCCGGCGCGAGCCGCCCGCCGAGCCACGCCTTGCGGGCGCTGCCTGCGCGAACGGGCAAGAACAGCGTTCCGCAATTGGCCGCGACAGCATTGGCGATAGGCGATTCGTGCGTCCCGTTAAGGATCGCCAGCGCAATGCCTGCCCGCGTCGCAATCTGCGCAGCTTGCAGCTTGGAGACCATCCCGCCCGAGCCAAGGCCCGATGACGACGCGCCGCTGGCCATCGCCATCACCTCCGGCGTCACGGCTTCGACCACCGGGATCAGCGCCGCGCCATCTGCACGCGGGTCGCGGTCATACAAGCCGTCGACGTCCGACAGCAGCAGCACCAGATCGGCATTGGCCGCCTGCGCCACCCGCGCCGCAAGCCGATCATTGTCGCCGAAGCGGATTTCCTCGGTAGCGACGCTGTCGTTTTCGTTGATGACCGGGATCACGTCCGCCTCAAGCAGCCGGTCGAGCGTGGCCGAGGCGTTGAGATAGCGCCGCCGGTCCTCAAGATCGCCCAGTGTCAGCAGCATCTGCGCCGCCGTGATGCCCTCGCTTGCGAGCGCGCGCGACCACAGGTCGGCAAGCTGGATCTGGCCGACAGCCGCAGCCGCCTGCGCATCGGCGAGGCTGCCGCGACCGCCCTTGGGCAGGGCAAGCCGCGCCGCACCCAGCGCAATCGCGCCCGAACTCACCACGATCACCTGCGCGCCCGCCTGTCGCAGCGCCGCCAGATCGCGCGCCATGTGCGCCAGCCAGCCTTCGCGCGGACTTCCGCCGCCGACCAGCAGCGCCGAGCCGATCTTGACCACGATCCGCCGCGCGGCGGTGATGTCGGCCAATTTTGTCAGCACGGGCTGGTCAGCATGGGAAAATCAGAGCGGCGACCAGTCGCTGGCCTCGTCCTCGTTCTCGAGCTCGACGGTCTTGGTCTCGGTCGAAGTCCGGTCAGGCAGATAGCCAAGCACCGCGTCGAGCAGTTCGGGGATGCCCGCACCGGTCGCGCCGGACACCGCAAACACCTTGTCCGCGCCCGCGCTGAGCAGTTCCTTACTGAACACCTCGACCAGTTCGGCATCGGCGAGGTCGAGCTTGTTGAGCACCACCAGCCGCGCCTTGTCTTCAAGGCCCGCGCCGTAAGCCGCCAGCTCGTCCTCGACGATACGCATCGCCTCGGCGGGGTCGGCATCTTCGGTGCCAGTGATGTCGATGAGGTGGATCAGCACGCGGCACCGCTCGATATGCCCGAGGAAGCGGTCGCCGATCCCGACGCCTTCCGCCGCGCCTTCGATCAGGCCCGGAATGTCGGCGAGCACGAATTCGCGGCCCTTGTGGTGCACCACGCCCAGCTTTGGCACCAGCGTGGTGAAGGCATAGTCGCCGACCTTGGCCCGCGCGTTGGAAACCGCGTTGATGAAGGTCGACTTGCCCGAATTGGGCAGGCCAACCAGGCCGACGTCGGCAAGCAGCTTCAGCCGCAGCCACACCCACATCTCCTCGCCCGGCAGGCCCGGCTGGTGCTGGCGCGGGGCGCGGTTGGTCGAGGTCTTGTAGGAGGCGTTGCCGCGTCCGCCCAGCCCGCCTTCGAGGAAGATGACGCGCTGGCCGATCTCGGTGAAGTCGCCGAGCACCTCGTCCTTCTCGTCGGACATGATCTGCGTGCCAACCGGCACCTTGACGACGAGCGGCTTGGCCGAGGCGCCGGTGCGGTCCTTGCCCATCCCGTGCCCGCCGCGCGGCGCCTTGAAGTGCTGCGAATAGCGGAAGTCGATCAGCGTGTTGAGGCCCGCGACGGCTTCGAACACGATAGCGCCGCCGTTTCCGCCGTTTCCGCCGTCAGGGCCGCCGTATTCGACGTACATCTCGCGGCGGAAAGACACGGCCCCGGGGCCGCCCCCGCCGGACTTCAGATAGATTTTGGCTTGGTCGAGAAAATGCATGGTGGCCCCTTATGCATTTTCTGCTGCAAATGCGAGGGGAATGGCGTTGTCGCTCGCCGTTCGTGCCGAGCGCAGTCGAGACACCTGAGCTAGGCCTCTCGGCTTAGCTCGAGGCGAACGGAGTTTGTCACAGCCTCGCGATAAAGGGCTGGAGCCTTTCCGGTACCGCATCCGGCGTGTGGATCAGGCAGGCGAGCACCTCGGCGCTCTCGACCAATCTGGGGCCGGGACGGTTATAGAGGTGGTGCCCGTCAACCGCGAACACCCGCCCCTCGCGCACCGCGCGAAGGTCACGCCACGGCGGGCTTGCAAGCAGCGTGCGCGCCTCGGGCAGGGTCTGGGCGAGCTGGTAGCCGCACGGCATGAAGGCGATGATATCGGGATCGGCGGCGGCGACGGCGGCAAAGTCGATCCAGTGCGAATGGACGCCGGGCGCGGCGAGCAGCGGATCGGCCCCGGCGGCGCTCACCAGTTCAGGCACCCAATTGCCCGCGACCATCAGCGGCTCGATCCACTCGACCGCGAGCATTGTCGGACGCGCCGCCAAAGGTGCGGGGAGCGCGGCGAGGCGTTGCTGCATCCGGGCAATAGCAGGCTCCGCCCGCTCTGGGACGCCCGCCGCTTCGGCTACCCTTGCAAGGTCGCCGAACACGTCGGACAGATCATCGGGCGCGAGTGATACCAGCACCGGCGGGGTGCCGACCCATGCCGCCAGCGCTTCCTCCAGATCGGCGGGCGTCACAGCGCAGACCGCGCATTGCGCCTGGGTGAGGATCACATCGGGCCTAAGCGCGCGCAGCAACGTCGCATCGACATCATAGACCGACAGGCCGCTCTCGACGATGGCCTTGACCCGGTCCTCGATGACGCGGGAGCTGAGGCCCTTTTCAAGCTTGGTCGAAGTGCAGACCGGAAGCGCGGCGACAGACGGCGGAAAGTCGCATTCGTGCGAGCGTCCCACCAGATTGGCCTCCAGCCCCAGCGCCACCGCGATCTCGGTGGCGCTGGGGAGCAGCGAGACGATGCGCAAGGGCTCGCTCACCGGGCCTGCCATACGGCCAGCGCCGGGATGCGCGCCAGCACCTGCCACCCGAGCCACAGTCCGGCAAACCACAGCCCGTCTTTAAGCGCGATCAGGCCAACGATACCGGGCGCAAACATCGCGACATCTCCGAAGGCCAGCGCATAGGCGAAGAGGCTGAGCTCAAACGTTCCGAAGGCGGCGAGGAAGGCGGGCAGCGGCCCGCCCCATTCTGCCGCCGCCCGGGCAGCGGCAAAAGCGACAAGGCTCGCCGCCAGCAGCGAAAGCCCCGCGGCCAAGGTGGGCGCGTCCCACGGAAAGCCCATGAGGCCAAAGCCCAGCGCCTGATTGCCCAGCCAGCACAGGCCGATCGCCGCGATGCCGCGCCGCCCAGGCAGGGACAGCGCGGCGATGGCGGCGATGGCGGCAAAAGGCATCATGCAGGCGAGCACCACCGTGCCCGAAAGCGTGGTCGCAGCGAGCACCGCAGGCATTGCGAGCGGGGCGAGCGGGGCGAGCGGGGCCAGCGGTTTGGTCATATCGGTCATTGATCCACCCTCCTTCAGAACCGCGCCTCGACGCCCACGACCGCCGAACGGCCGGGGGAGACGAAGCTGAACAACTGCTCGTAAGTTTCGCCGAGCAGGTTTTCGGCGCGGGCGAACCCGCTGATATTGTCGGTGAGCTTCACGCGGGCGTTGAGGTTTACCAGCGTGTAATCGTCCAGCTGGACGCGCACAGGGCGGAAGGTGGGATCGGTGAAGGCGACATCGGGCGTCGCCCCGTTGTGGCGCACTACCAGCGTGGCCGAGGCGGCATCATCCGGCGCGGCCCAGGTCAGCGCCGCGCTGGCGATGTGCTTGGGGCGGCGCACTTCGCGCACGCCGTTCTCCTCGGCATCGAGGTAGCTGTAGGCCGCATCAAGGCTCCACAGTTCGGAAAGCTTTGCGGCGAGCGAAACCTCGACCCCGCGCTGCTTGCTTACCGTGGTGCGGTTGGCGGGCGTGGCGATGAAGTTAGGCGGCGGGAAGGTGGTGAAGATTTCGCCCTTCAACTCGCTGTCAAAGTAGGTCACCGCAAGGCTCGCTGCATCGCCGATCTGCTGGTCGAGCCCGAACTCCCACCCGGTCGACTTTTCGGGGCGCAGCGCGGCATT
>JBBRUU010000008.1:0-36411 GCA_038247515.1 Sphingomonadales bacterium | reverse complement strand
ATTCCTGGCGCCTGATGTTTCTGACCTTCTGGGGCAAGCCGCGCTGGATCGAGAGCGAGCACATCCAGCACGCCGTTCACAAGAGCCCCGCAGATGCGGGCGATGACACCACCGGCGGCTACCACCCGCACGAGAGCCCGGTGTCGATGTTGGTCCCCTTGGGCGTGCTGAGCCTTGGCGCGATCTTCGCGGGCTTCGTGTTTCACGGCCAGTTCATCGAGGCGGAAAGCTTCTGGAACGGCGCGATTTTCTTCAATGAGCCGCTGATCCACGCGATGCACGACGTGCCGCTGTGGGTGAAGCTGGCCGCCACGGTGGTGATGCTGGTGGGACTGGGCGGTGCTTATCTCGCCTACATCGCCAAGCCCGACATTCCGGGCCGGTTCGTCGCCCGCTTCGGCGCGCTGCACAACTTCGTGTTCCACAAGTGGTACTTTGACGAGCTTTATGACGCGATCTTCGTCAAGCCAGCCTTCCGCTTCGGGCGTTGGTTCTGGCAGCTCGGCGATATCGGCACCATCGACCGCTTTGGCCCCAACGGCATTGCCTGGATCGTAAACCGCTCGGCGGTGGCCGCCAAGCGGGTCCAGTCGGGCTACGTCTACACCTACGCGCTGATCATGCTGCTCGGGCTGGTCGCCGCTATGACATACGTTCTGCTTTAGGAGCGCGCTTCGTAATGGAAGGCCTTCCCGTCCTGTCGCTGATGATGCTCGTGCCACTGGCCAGCGCGCTGGCGTGCCTGTTTTCGGGCGCCAATGCCGCGCGCTGGATCGCGCTCGGGGCCACGCTCGTCACCTTCGTGCTCGGCATCGTGCTGTGGTCGAATTACCAGGTCGGCGGGCCGCAGTGGCAATTCACAGAGCGCGCCGACTTGTTTGCAGGCTTTGCCTGGGCGCTTGGCATCGACGGAATCTCGCTGATGCTCATCATGCTCAGTGTCTTCCTGATGCCGATCTGCATCCTTGCGAGCTGGGACTCGGTTACCAAGCGCGTCGGCGAATACATGGCGGCCTTCCTGTTCATGGAAGTGCTGATGATCGGCACGTTTGCCGCGCAGGATCTGTTCCTGTTCTACGTCTTCTTCGAAGCTGGCCTCATCCCGATGTACCTGATCATCGGCGTGTGGGGCGGGGACAACCGCATCTACGCCAGCTACAAGTTCTTCCTCTACACGCTGCTCGGATCGGTACTGATGCTGATCGCGATGTTCTGGATGGTAGCTGAAGCGGGCACCTCGGACATTCCAACGCTGATGCAATACGGCTTCCCGGTTCAGGCCCAGACGTGGCTGTGGCTGGCGTTCTTCGCGAGTTTCGCGGTCAAGGTGCCGATGTGGCCGATGCATACCTGGCTGCCTGACGCCCACGTGCAGGCGCCGACCGCTGGCTCTGTGATCCTCGCGGGCGTGCTTCTCAAGCTCGGCGGTTACGGCTTCATCCGCTTCAGCCTGCCGATGTTCCCTGAGGCTTCGGCGCAGTGGGCGTGGCTGGTCTTTGCCCTGTCGATGATTGCGGTGGTCTATACCTCGTTGGTTGCGCTGGTGCAGTCCGACATGAAGAAGCTAATCGCCTATTCCTCGGTCGCTCATATGGCGATCGTCACCGTCGGCCTGTTCGCCTTCAACGTGCAGGGCCTGGAAGGCGCGATGATCGTCATGCTCAGCCACGGCCTTGTCTCGGCCGCGCTGTTCCTGTGTGTCGGCGTGATCTACGACCGCCTCCATACCCGCGAGATCGCCCGCTACGGCGGCCTTGCGATCAACATGCCCTATTACGCGCTGTTCTTCCTGCTGTTCACCATGGCCTCGATCGGCCTGCCGGGCACCAGCGGCTTCGTCGGAGAGTTCCTTGCGCTGGCGGGCATTTACCAGATCTCCAGCACGGTCGCGCTGATCTCGACCACCGGGATCATCCTGGGGGCGGCTTACATGCTCTACCTCTACCGCCGCGTGGCCTTCGGCGGGCAGGTCAATGCCGACGCTGCCGCCATGTCCGACATTTCGGCGCGAGAGTGGGCGATGATGGCCCCGATTGCTGCCGCGGTGCTGTGGATGGGAGTCTACCCTGAAAGCTTCCTCGCGCCGATGCGCGCCGATATTGCCGCGCTCGACGCCCGTCTGTCGTCGGCCGCTCCGGCGGGTGACGCGCGCCTTGCGCCCGGAACTCCGCGTGAGCACGCCGCCAATGCGCTGCCGCACCGCGACGGCTCCGAGTATTCGAGCGGCCTGGATGAAAGCGCCGAGGAGGGCGCGCACTGATGGATTTCGCCGCCTCTTTCGCGCTCGTCCTGCCCGAGCTGGTGCTGAGCTGCTCGGGACTGCTGCTGCTGCTTGTCGCTGCCTGGGGCGGGGACAAGGCAGGTCGCGCGATCGCCATAGCTGCCGCCGCCGCGCTCTTCGCTGCGGGATTCCTGCTGGTGCCCGCCTTGCACACCGGGGCTGATGGCCCCGCGACCCTCGCCTTTGGCGGCCTCATGAAGATCGACAGCTTCGCGCTGTTCGCCAAAGCGCTGATTTATCTTGCCGCGATTGCCGCGCTGATGATCGCCCCCGCTTACTTCGATGGCCCCGTAGCCGGGACCGAGCGCGGGATGCGCGCCGAATATCCGGTGCTGATCCTGTTCTCCTGCGTGGGCATGAGCATCATGGTCTCGGCCAGCGATTTCATGACCCTCTACCTCGGGCTCGAACTGACCAGTCTCACCTCCTACGTGCTTGCCGCGATCCTGCGGCGCGACACCCGCTCGGGCGAAGCGGGGCTGAAGTACTTCGTGCTGGGTGCGCTCGCCTCGGGCATCCTGCTTTACGGGATGAGCCTGCTCTACGGCTTTACCGGCGGCACCGCCTTCACCGCCGTGAGGGAAGGGCTGACCGGCCAGATGGGCACCGGCGCACTGTTTGGGGTCATCTTCGTGCTCTCGGGCCTCGCCTTCAAGATCTCCGCCGTGCCGTTCCACATGTGGACCCCGGACGTCTACGAGGGCGCGCCGACCCCGGTCACCGCCTTCTTCTCGACCGCGCCCAAGGTCGCCGCCGTGGCGCTCACTGCCCGCGTCGTGTTCGAGTTGTTCGGCGGACAGGTCGCAGCCTGGCAACAGATCGTGATGTTCATGGCATTGGCCTCGATCATCTTCGGCGCGCTGGGAGCGATCGGACAGGAGAACCTCAAGCGCTTGCTCGCCTATTCCTCGATCAACAATATCGGCTTCATCCTGCTCGGCCTCGCGGTGGCGAACTCCGACGGGGCGAGCGCGATGCTGGTTTACCTGTTCATCTATGTGGCGATGAGCATCGGCAGCTTTGCCGCACTCCTCATGCTGCGCGGCGAGGACGGGACGCTATACGAAACCTTCGCCGACATCCGTGGGCTTTCGGTGACGCAGCCCGCCATCGCCTGGGCGCTGTTGCTGTTCATGTTCAGCCTCGCGGGCATCCCGCCGCTGCTCGGCTTCTACAGCAAGTTCGTGGTGTTTCAGGCGACCATCGAGGCCGGGCTCGTCGCCTTCGGCGCCATCGCCATCGCCGCGAGCGTGATTGGCGCCTTCTACTACATCAAGTTCGTCAAGGTCATGTTCTTCGATGAGCCCGCGGGCGTGGTCACTGGCAAGAGCGGGGCGGCGCACTGGGTGCTGCTGGGGCTGACGGCGCTTATCGTCTCGCCGCTGGGCTACCTTCTGACGCCTTCGCTTACCGATCTGGCCGACAAGGCCGCCGCCTCGCTGTTCCTCGTTCCTTGATCGAGACCGTCGCAAGCACCGGTTCCACCAACGCCGACCTCGTTACGCGGTTGCGGGCGGCCGAGAGCATTCCGGACGGGTACTGGCTCCGGGCGGAGACGCAGACGGGCGGGAAGGGGCGCAGCGGCAGGACATGGGTCAGTCCGCCGGGCAATCTTTATGCGAGCACGGTAGTCAATCTGGTCGAAGGCGATCATCCCGCGCAGACGCTGGCGCTTGTGATCGGACTTGCGGTGCATCAGCACGTCGTGAATTCGCTTATGACCAGCGACCACCGCGATGTGATGCTCAAATGGCCCAATGACGTGCTGGTGCGCGACGCAAAGGTTGCAGGGATTTTGCTGGAACGGTGCGGCGATGTCATTGTTGCCGGGATCGGGATCAACATCGCCTTCGCACCGCAGATTGAAGGGCGCGCCACGGCGTGCATTTCGGCGGTTAACTCCAAGTATGATGGAGAACCGGACTACGCGCTGTCTTTCCTTGCGCCGCTTGTTGCAGCGCAACTCACCCGATGGCGGCAGGAAAGCCTGGCGACGCTGATCTCCTGCTGGAGCAGCGGGGCGCATCCGGTTGGAACCCAACTATCGGTCAACACGGGCGAGGGCACGGCGCTGCACGGCACCTTTGCCGGGCTCGATACGGGCGGGGCGCTGCGGCTATGCTTGGATAATGGCGAGACACAAACTATCCACGCGGGCGAAGTCTCGTTGATCGCAGAAGGAAACGCCTGATGCTGCTGGCCGCTGATGTCGGGAACACCAATGTCGTCTTCGCGCTGTTCACCCACAGCGAGGACGGGACGCACACGATCCGTGCGCGATGGCGGATCGCCACCGACCCGCGCCGCACGGGCGATGAATACGCCGTGTGGCTGCTCCAGCTCCTGAAGATCGAGGGTCTCAAGCGCACCGACATCACCCAGATCATTGTTGCGTCGGTCGTCCCGCGCGCCGACCACAATCTCAACGTCCTATGCGAGAAGTATTTCGGGATTACACCGCTCTTCGCGGGGCAAGGGACAGCGCGCTGGCGCTTCGAGATCGACGTCGATCAGCCATCCTCGCTCGGCGCGGACCGCGCGCTCAACATTCTCGCTGCGCACCAGAAGTATGGCGGCGACCTCATCATTGTCGACTTCGGCACCGCGACCAAGTTCGAGGCGGTCGACTTCACCGGCGCATACAAGGGCGGCTCGATCGCGCCGGGGATCAACCTCTCGCTCGACGCGCTGGTGGGCAAGACCGCCAAGCTGCCGCGCATCGCCATCAAGGCACCCTCCAGTCGCAGCGTCATCGGCCGCAACACCGAAGACCAGATGCTGATCCGCGTCTTCTGGGGCTATGTCGCGATGATGGAGGGCATGGTTGCCAGGATGAAGGCCGAGATCGGCCGCCCCGCAAAGGTTGTAGCCACAGGCGGGCTCGCCATATTGTTCGACGACGCTACCGAGATCTTCGATCACGTCGATGCTGACCTCACTCTGGACGGCCTCGCCATTCTCGCGCAACAGGCCGAAGCCGCCTGACCCCTCTCACAGAACCGGACACGTTTTGAAAAAAGATTTTACCCCCGAAGACGAATTGCTGTTCCTTGCCCTTGGCGGCTCCGGCGAGATTGGCATGAACGTCAATCTCTACGGCTGCGCGGGCAAGTGGATCATGGTCGATCTCGGCATGACCTTCTCGGGCAACGAATATCCCGGCGTCGAGCTGGTCTTTGCCGATCTCGACTTCATCGAGGAGCGCCGCAAGGACCTGATCGGCATCGTGCTCACCCACGCGCACGAGGATCACATCGGCGCAGTGCCTTACTTCGCGGGAGACCTCGGCGTGCCGCTCTATGCCACGCCCTTCACCGCCGATCTGGTGGCGCGCAAGCTCGAGGAAGCGGGGCTGCTCGGCAAGGTTGAGCTCAACATCATCGAAGAGGATCACGGGACGCTCGAACTCGGCCCGTTCACGATAACCTATCTTCCGCTCGCGCACTCGATTGCCGAGGGCAACGCGCTGCTGATCGATACACCGCACGGCCGCATCTTCCACACCGGCGACTGGAAGCTTGACGATGAACCGATCATCGGCGAGCCGACCACCGAAGAAGAACTGCGCGAGATAGGCGACGAAGGCGTGCTTGCGCTCGTCTGCGATTCGACCAATGTGTTTAATCCGAATGCCTCCGGCTCCGAAGGCGCGGTCCACCGGGCGTTGATGGAAGAAGTCGCGCGCCACAAGGGCAAGCGCGTCGTCGTCACCACCTTCGCCAGCAACGTCGCGCGGCTCCAGACTCTGGGCGAGGTCGCGCGTGAGACCGGGCGGCAACTGTGCGTCGCGGGCCGCTCGCTCGATCGGATCATCGAGGTGGCGCAGGACAATGGCTACCTTCAGGACCTCCCCAAACCGGTCAATTTCGAGAAGGCGATGGGACTTCCCCGCGGCGAAGTGTTGATCATTGCCACTGGCGGCCAAGGCGAGCCGCGCGCGGCGCTGGGCCGCATGGCGGACAAGAACCACCCGATCGAGCTCGTCGCTGGCGATGTCGTCCTGTTCTCATCGCGCCAGATCCCGGGCAACGAGATTCCCATCGGCAAGATCCAGAACCTGCTCGCCGCGCGCGGGATCCAGATGGTGACCGACCGGCAGGCGCTGATCCACGTCTCAGGCCATCCAGGGCGTCCGGAGCTCGAGGCGCTCTACAGCTGGCTGAGGCCCGAGATCCTTGTCCCCGTCCACGGCGAAATCCGCCACATGGCCGAGCAGGCGCGGGTCGGGAAGGCCAGCGGTATCCCCTCGCAAGTGGTGCAGAAGAATGGCGACCTCGTGCGCCTCGCGCCGGGCAAGCCGGGCAAGGTTGCCGAGGTGCGCGCGGGCCGTCTGGTGCTTGACGGCGATATCATCGCGCCCGCCGACGGCGAGGCCATCGCCATGCGGCGGCGCATCGCAGGCGACGGCGTGCTGGTCGTAGTGCTCGCTCGCGGTGCCAAGCCGGTGATCGAGGCGATCGGCTTGCCGCTCGACGAGGACCTGCCCGCTTTCCTCGAGGAAGCCGCCGGCGACGTGCTCACCGCGATCAATCGCCTTAAGGGCAGGGATGCGCGCGACGTAGCTGCGATCCGCGAGGCCGCGCGCCTTGCCGCCCGCCGCGCCGCGCAGCGCTGGTCGGGCAAGAAGCCGCAGGTTCGGGTGGTGATGCCGGGAGCCGCCGCCTGATGCAGATCATCTCGATCGCGGCGATCTACTTCCTGTTTTGGGTGATGAGCGCATTTCTCATGCTCCCCTTCGGCGTGCGAACGGCTGATGAGGCGGGCGTAACAAAGGTGCCGGGACAGGCGGACAGCGCGCCGGTCAATTTTCGTCCAGGCAGGCTAGCGCTGCGCGCGACGATCAGCGCGGCGGTGCTGACCGCGCTGTTTATCGCCAATTACACCTATGGCTGGGTGACCGCTGCCGACATCGACTTCCTGCCCAAACCGCCTCAGCTTTGATCAAGCCAACTCTGACTGGGCAAGCCTAGCGGAAGCGCTCAATCGCCTGAGCGAGCGCCACGTAGAGCTTGCCCATGTCCGAGCCGAGCATCGTCACGCTCAGCACGTGCCCGTCACGGGTTGAGAGCGTGGCGCGCAGCAGCGCCTCGAAGTCGTGGATGTAGCGGCTGACATTGGCCTTGAACGCCTCGTCCGAGATGTAGAGCGAGCCGATGTTCTTGGCGGTGCCTTTGTCCATCAGAGTGACAGCACGGCGCGTGAAGATGCCGCGATCACCCTTGAGATAGGCGTCCCACGCCGTGTCGGCGACTTCGGTCGACAACGCACTGGTGATGTCGATCGCCGCCGAATTGAGGCTATCAGTGATCAGCGCCATGCGCTTGGTGAAGTCGTTGTTGACCTGCTCCTCGGCGAGTTCGCGCGCGCGGCTGACCCGCTGCTCAAGATTGCCAGTGAGCTCGTTTACCTTGACCAACTGGTCGCGAAGCTGGATCGCCGCCTCGCGGCCCACGCCCGAGGCATGGGAAGCTGTCTGCTCGAGCTTACCGAGCATTTCTGCCGTCTCGTTGCGCAAGGTCTTCTCGAGCGTCTCGACAAGGTCGCTGCCGAGGCCAGTCGCAAGGAGCGGCAACCGCTCGCGCGCGCCTTGCTCGAGGGTAGCGAAGGCCTTGAGGATCGCGGTTTCCAGTGATCCGAGCGATTCGCGCAGTGCCTCCTGCGTTTCGCCCGCGAGCGTCCCACTTTCCTCGGCGAGCCGCGCAAAGCCGCCGCGCAGGCCATGAATGCGCGCCAGCGCGTCGTCCGTCTCTTCGGCGAGCCGCGCCTTGAAATCGGCGACGGCGAGGTCGGTCGCGTCGATCTCTGCGCGGGTGCGCTGGAGGTAGTCCGAAAGATCGCTGCCGGCCTGCGAGCTGTTCAGCATCATCCCTTCGACCTGCCGGGCGCGCGCTTCGACGCCTTCCAGCGCGGTGTTCGCGCCGCCGATCGCCTGCCCGAGATCGTCGCGGCAGGTGCGGCTGCCTGATTGCAGGATCTCCAAAAGGCGCACGCTGCTGTCGGTGAGCTGGGCGAGCTGCGCCTCGGTCTCGGCCATCGCGGCGCGCTTTTCGCCGAGCTGGCGGGTGAGGGTGCCAAGCCCGGTGGCCAAGCTCTCACTCGCTGCGGCGCTGGTGTCGGCAACTTCACCGACCACCCGTCCCAACTGTGCGACGCGATCGGCCATTACCTCGCCCTGAGCAACCAGCTTTTCGATCTCCCCCAGCTGCGCCTCACGCCGCTGTGAAAGTTTGTCGTCAAGCGCGGCGAGCCGCTGCGCCAGCAGCTCGGTCGCCTGCGCCGCCTGCGTCTCGAAGGCAGCCTGACGCTGTTCGATCAGCTCGTCGAAGGTGCGGTTGCGGGCCTCGATGTGATCGTCGAAGCGTGTCGCCTCGTCGCGCAGCTTGATGATGCGCTGGCTGGCGGCGGCACTCGTCTTCTGGTCGAGCTGCTCGACGAGCTGAAGTTTCTCCGTGAGCATCTCCTGGAGAGTCGCAATCGCTGCGGTGAAGCGCGCCTCTGCATCCTCGCCCGCCTCGCGCAGGCGCGCGGCGATCGCGTCAGTGTCGGTCGCGATCATTGTCGAGCGCGAACCGAAAGCCGACAGCGCCTCGTTCTCGAGCGTGTCCAGCCGATCGCGGTGCGTTTGCGCATCGTCTTGCAGCGCGGCGAAGCGCCGTGCGACCAGCCCGTCGAGCCGCGCCAGCGTGGTCTCGAACTCGCTCAGCGTCTCACTGACCTGCATACCAAGGCGTGTGACCTGCGTTTCGCTCTCCCCGCCGACCTTAGCGAGACGATCGAACCCGCCCGAAAGGCGCGCCAGCTGTTCCTCGGCGGCCCGGCCCGCGCTGCCGATCTGGTTGGCGACATCGCGCGAGGAATTGGCGATCACCGGAAGGTCGTCGCGCAGCCGGTTCATGTTGCCGAGCGCGGTTTCGCTGGTGGCGGCGATCACTTCGACCTGCGCGGCGTTACTGGTGATGAGGTTCTGCAATTCGCCGGCATGGGCCGACAACCGTTCGGCCGCGATCCTGCCCAAAGCTTCGAGATCGCGGGCTTCGGCGGCGAGGAATTCGCGCGCGAGGCTGAGCTCGCGGTTCACCACCTTGAGCCGTTCCTCGAGCGCCGCGCTCTCCCGGTTCATTTTCACCGCAACCGCGGAGAAGCGCCGCGCTTCGGCGTGCGAAGAGCGCATCGCCAGCAACCAGACGATACCGATGAGAGCGACTGGAACGGCCCATTGCACAAGCCAGTTCGCCCACTCCTGCGGCGCGGCGCCGGCGCGCATTTCGTCAAGATGAGCCCAGCCGAAGAAGCCGGTCCATCCTGCTATCGCCAGCAGCACGAGCGTTGGTGCCAACCAGCCGAACCGGACGGGCGAGGTCAGGGCGTCGGCATCGTCTTCGGCCCAGATAGTTTCGAGATCGAGCAGGTCGTCGACCATTTCGCCGCTTGCCTGCACGCCGGGATCTTCCGATCCGTTTGCGCCGTCCTTGCCGTTCCCCCGCCCGAAGGCGCGCATCTGATGCCGTCCTGTCATGCGACATCTCTTACCACAGCGGGACTCCGGATAAACCCCGCATTAACCCAATTCCGAGTATGCTCGGAATATGGCGTTCAATCACGGTGCTCTCGATGCGACCCTCGCGGCGGCGGCCGGCGACGATGCTGCCTTGCTGCGCGAGCTGCGCACAGCCTTTCTCGAGAGCGCCATGCGCCAGCTCGACCTGCTCAAGCGCGCCCGTTGCGACGGTAATTGGCACGTCGCGGCGATGCGCCTGAAGGGGCTTGCTGCAAGCTTCCACGCTGAGGACCTGCTCCAAGCCGCCGAGATCGCGCTTCATGCAGCGCCGGGCGAGCCGATGGCAATCCGCGAGGTCGAGGCCGTGATGGCGCGCTTCAGCCGTGCCCAGACCCCCGATCCGAGCCGCATCTGACCAGCGGCGTCTGGTCTGCCCGCTGGGGCAATCCGCGTCTCCCCGCTTGAATGCGGCCCCTGAAACCGCCAACCATGGCGCACCCGGCTTTGCGGGCGGCGGATAGGGGAGAAGGATGCGCATCGGCCTGATTGCCGCGCTCCGGCACAGCGAGGATGCTGGATTGCGTGCCGCGCTGCCGCTTGCGGGACGTTCCGTGCTCGCCTGGCAGGCCGCGCTGCTCCAGTCGCTGGACGTCGAGCGGGTGCTTTGCCTCACCGATTCCGTCACCGCTAGCGACGAACTGCTGCAATTGCAGCACGCCCTCGAGATCGGTGGAATCGCCTTCCATGCGCTGAAAGGCTTTACCGCGATCCCCGCGCTGGTGCGGGCCGAGGACGATCTCGTCATCCTCGCCGACGGGCTGCTGCCCGACCCTGCGGTTGTGCGCGCGGTGCTGGGCGCAGAGGGAGCGCTTATGCGCGCGGTCGCCACAATCCCTGCCGACCATCCGCTTGCCACTGCGCACCCCGAAGATTTCGAGCGGATCGACGCTGCGCACTGCTGGGCGGGAGTGCTGGCGATGCGCGGCGCGCCGGTGCAGCAACTCGCCGACATGCCAGCCGATGCCGATGCGATTTCCCTGCTGCTGCGGCTTGCCTTGCAGGCCGGAACGCCGGTCCGCGACCTTGCCGCCCGCGAACTCTTGCCGGAAAGCTGGCTGCTTGCCGTGAGCGCCGCGGCCCTCGCCAAACACGAGACCGATCTTGTCGCGCGCGCCGCACCGCCCGCGGACTGGCGCGCGCCTGGAATGGCGCTCGCTTCGGCGCTGGTGCGCGCTTTGGTGCCGCGCGCCTTCGCGCAAGCCGGGTTGGTGGCGGGAGGGCTGGGGCTGGTCTTGCTGCTCGGTGCGGTGCTGCTCGCCGCCTTCGGGCCTGCTGCGGCGGCTCTCGCCGTGGCCGGGCTGGGAGCCTTCGGCGCGCAGATCTCGCTCGGCTTCACGGGAATCGCGAGCCGTCTGCGGCGCGAGGAGCTCGCGACATGCGCGAGCGACGTGCTCGAAGCGGCGGTGGATATCCTTACCAGCCTCACGCTCTGGTTCGCGCTCGGGCCTTGGCCCGTGTGGGAACCGCTCGCCGCGCTCGGCCCCGTGCTCATCGGCCTCGCGCGGCTCGCCGCCCGCGCGCCCGACAACCCGCTCGGCCGCAGCGCGCCGGACCGGACGAGCCTGTTGCTGCTGCTTGCCCTCGCAGCGATGGTCGGGCGGTTACCCGAAGCCATTTCCTGTCTCGCCTTGGGGCTGCTCACAGCTTTGCTGCTGCGCCGCTCGCAGGATTGAACTAACCCGGCTTTAACTACGTGGACACTATGTCCGGTGAAAGATGGGCAACGAGACGATGGACCTTGCCGCCGACCATGCTGTCGAGGCGATCCTGCGAGACGAGCTCGCGCGGGAAGCCCGCGCGCTGGCGGCGGTCGTCCCGGTCCTGCGCCATCTGCTGAGCTGCGATGCCGACGCGCTGGTGAGCGACGCGACCCTCGCCCGGGTACGCGGCATGATCCATGACCTCGCCGCGCAGCTGCTCGCCGCCGAAGCGGGCCGCGATCCGGTGACGCGTGGCTCCGGGTTCGAAAATCCCGCTGCGCTCGAACAACTTGCGTCGCGGCTGATGCCCGACGAAACGCTCCTTGGACACTGCCATGCGCTCGCGGCCGAAAGCCTGATCGCAGGCCGGCTCCAGCAACGCCACGCGCTCGATCCGGTGCTGAGCCCGCTGTTGCAGGAGCTGATCGCTTCCGAGGACGTCGACGTTGCGAGCCTCGCGATGGGCGCGCTCGCGGCGCAGTCGCGTTTCGTCCAGAGCCAGCGGCGAATGGAACTGCCGCTCGGCGAACTGCCTGCCGAGCTGTTCCACGCGCTCGTCGCGCAGATGCAGGCTTCCGCCCCGGACAGCGCTGCACTGGTGCGGCTTCAGGCCGGCTATGACGAGGCAGCCACCCGAATCGGCCTTTTGGCGAGGCTGGTCGCCGCCATGCGCCGCGGCGCGGTGGCGGGGCTCGCGCTCGATCATGCAGGGCTCGCGCTGTTCGCCAGCACGCTTGGCGTTGCCGCCCGCATCCCTCGCGAAGAGGCGGTGCTCGCTTGCCATGAGGGGCAGGGCCTGCGCCTTGCCTTGCTGCTGCGAGCGGCGGGGCTGATGCCATCCGCGATCGAGCGTCAGCTGTTGCTGGTCGAGCCTGCGGGCCGCCTGCCGCGCGGGCTTGCCGAGATGTCTCCCGAATATGCCGCCACGCTCGTCAAGGGCGGCGGGCTGCGGTGATGAACGCGATGGACCGCACCGACACCCTGCTCGGCGCCTATGGCCTCACCGACGCGCGCGACCGGCTGCTGAGTGCCGACGCGCCGCTCGCCGAGCTGCAGGAGCGCTGCGGCGGCGATCTACCGGGCACACTGGCGATCCCCGAGCTGCTCGCGCTGGTCCAGCAGGCGCGGGGGATGGGCCTGAAAATCGCCCGCGCCTTCAGCGCCTTCGACGGCGACGCGGAGGTTTCCGGCTTCGTCCGCATCCATCCGCTGGGCGACGAGGATGGGGGCGGCTGTGAGGTGCTGGTCCAGAACTGGCAGAGGAGCCCTCTCAATCCGCCCAGTGCGCGCGAATTCGCCGAGCGGCTCGATGCGATCGACCGCGCGACGGCGGAGGTCAGCGCGCGGCTTGATGCCCGCCAGCGCGTGCAGGTGCTGAGCGCCCGCGCGCCGGATGCCGCCGCGCTTCAGGCTGCCGCACTGGACGCCCCATCACAGGTGTGGACCGACCTCGTCGAATTGACCGGCATCGCCCACCAGCAGCCACTCCACTGGCGGCTGCTTGATGGGGCGATCTGCCGCTTCGCCGGTTCGCAGCGCCATTGGCGGGTGCGGCTCATCCCGCTCGGGGCTGAGGTGCAGAACCCCGCCGCTTTCGAGCTGTTGCTGGTCGCCGAGGAGCCTTTGGCCGACAGTACCGTGACTGCCGACGACGCTGTCCCCGAAGCCTCGCCCGCGCGCCTCGTTGGCACCGCGCTCACCCCGGTCCTACGCCAACCGGTTGCGCGGATCATCGCCAATGCCGAGACGATCCGCGCGCGGCTCGCGGGGCCTTTGCGCGACGAATACAGCGAGTACGCGGGCACCATCGCCAGCGCGGGGCAACACCTTGCCGCGATGCTCGACGATTTGGCCGACCTCGAAGTGGTCGAGACCCCGGGCTTTTCCACCGCTGCGGAGCCGGTCGATCTCGCTGATGCGGCAGTGCGCGCGGCGGGAATTCTCGGCGTGCGTGCGCAGAACCGCGAGACAGTGCTGGTGGTCGAGGGCGAGCGCGGAGACGCGGTCGCCGTGGCCGAGTTCCGGCGCGTGCTCCAGATCCTCATCAACCTCATCGGCAATGCCATCGCCTATGCTCCGGCCGCGAGCACGGTCACGATCACCGCGCTGACGGCGGTCGACGGCCGGGTGGCGGTCACGGTCGCCGACGAGGGCCCCGGCGTCACGCCCGATCAGGCGACGCGGATCTTCGAGAAATTCGAGCGCCTCGGCCGCGAGAGCGACGGGATTCGCGGCGCCAGCAAGGATGGGGGCTCGGGCCTGGGCCTCTTTATCTCGCGATCTCTGGCCGAGGCGATGGCGGGTACGCTCACCGTTGGCGCGGCGCCGGGCGGGGGCGCGCTGTTCCGGCTCGAACTGCCTGCCGCCTGATGCTTCTCGGCATGCTTGTTCAGCATATACAAGCGGTGCGGTGCTATTCGCGTTCGGGGTGGGGGGTAGGCTCAGGGCCTGTCCAGCAGGCGCCCGTCAACGGCGGCAACGCCATTCAATAAGCCCAATGAGCACCAAGCCGGCCGCCGCGGTGCCAAGGCCACGCAACGCCCAGTCCCGCTCCCCCAGCATGAAGCTGTCCGGCGGCCAGTTCAGTAACCCGGAACCTTGCAAGGCCCACATGACGCCCAGAACGACAAGGAGCAGCCCTGTCGCTCTGAGCATCAACATGGTCCGTCGGACCTCAACGCTGGCTTAGCGGAACGTAGTCCCGTTCGGTCGGGCCGGTGTAGAGCTGGCGCGGGCGACCGATCTTCTGGCCGGGGTCGCTGATCATTTCGTTCCACTGCGCCACCCAGCCCACGGTGCGGGCGAGCGCGAAGAGCGCGGTGAACATGGTGGTCGGGAAGCCGATCGCCGAAAGGATGATCCCCGAGTAAAAGTCGACGTTGGGGAACAGCTTTTTCTCGATGAAGTAGGGATCGTTCAGCGCGAGCTCTTCCAGACGCAGCGCGGTCTCGAACAGCGGGTCGTTGACCTTCAGCGCATCAAATACCTCGCGCACAGTCTTCTGCATCACCGTCGCGCGCGGGTCGTAGTTTTTGTAGACGCGGTGACCAAAGCCCATCAGGCGGAACGGATCGTTCTTGTCCTTGGCGCGCTCGATGTAATGCGGGATGCGGTCGGGCGTCCCGATTTCCTTGAGCATGTTGAGCGCCGCTTCGTTGGCGCCGCCATGCGCCGGGCCCCAGAGGCAGGCGATACCCGCCGCGATGCAGGCGAACGGGTTGGCGCCCGAGGAACCGGCGAGACGCACGGTCGAGGTCGAGGCGTTCTGCTCATGGTCGGCGTGGAGGATGAAGATCCGGTCCAGCGCGCGCTCGACAACCGGGTTTACCACGTAGGGCTCGGCCGGAACCCCGAAGGTCATGCACAGGAAGTTGCCGGTGTAGCTCAGCGAGTTGTCCGGATAGACGAAAGGCTGGCCGATCGAATACTTGTAAGCCGCGGCGGCGATCGTCGGCATCTTGGCGATCAAGCGGTGTGAACTGATCGTGCGGTGCGTGGGGTCGGAGATGTCGGTGCTGTCGTGATAGAAGGCCGACAGCGCGCCGACCACGCCGCACATGATCGCCATCGGGTGAGCGTCGCGTCGGAAACCGCGGTATAAGGTCATCAGCTGTTCATGCAGCATGGTGTGGCGGGTGATGGTGTAGGTGAATTCGTCGAGCTCGTCCTTGCCCGGCAGCTCGCCGTTGAGGAGCAGGTAGCTCACCTCCATGAAGCTCGAATCCTCGGCCAGCTGGCCGATCGGATAGCCGCGGTGCAGCAGCACGCCTTCGTCGCCGTCGATATAGGTCAGCGCGCTTTCGCAAGCGGCGGTCGAGGTGAAGCCGGGGTCGAAGGTGAAGGCACCCGTCTGAGCATAAAGCTTGCGGATGTCGATCACATCCGGGCCGGTGCTGCCTTCGAGCACGGGGTATTCGTAGGTCTTGCCGCCGATATCGAGTTTTGCCGTCTTGTCCGCCAAGATCTGTCTCCTGTCCAAAATCCCTGTCGCCGCCCCTGCGCGACGCGCCCCCTGCAACGCGACGATGTTCTAGGCAGCCTGAGCATCGAGCCGAGCAAGTGCCTCGTCCCGTCCGAGCAGGACCAGAACATCGAAAATACCGGGGGAGGTGGTCGCCCCGGTTAGTGCCGCGCGCATCGGCTGCGCCAGCTTGCCGAGACCCAATCCAAGCTCCTCCGCAAGCGCTTTCGTAGTGGCTTCGAGCGCTTCGCTTGTCCAGTCGTTTCCGCCTGCCAGCCCTGCGTGAATCTTCCGCAAAATCACCGCCGCGTCGCCCTCAAGCAGTTGGGCGGCCTTCTCGCTCATTTCGAGCGGCCGCTTGGCGAAGAGGAAGCCTGCGCCTTCAACCACTTCATTAAGGTTTTTCGCGCGCACTTTGAGCACCGGCATGGCCTGCGTCAACAGCGTTTCGTCGGCGTCATTGCCGATCCGGGCAGCCACCAGCGCGGCGAGACGGGCATCATCGGCTTCGCGCAGGTAATGGCCGTTCAGGTTTTCGAGCTTCTTCATGTCGAAGCGCGAGGGGCTCCTGCCCACGCCCCCCAGATCGAACAACTGGGTAGCCTCGTCGCGGGTGATCTCTTCGCGGTCGCCGTGGCCCCAGCCGAGGCGGAGCAGGTAGTTGAACAGCGCCTCGGGCAGGATACCGAACTCGTCGCGATAGGCCTCGACCCCGAGCGCGCCGTGGCGCTTGGAGAGCTTCGCCCCGTCCGACCCGTGGATCAGCGGGATATGGGCATAGACCGGATCGGGCCAATAGCCTTCAATGGCGTTCATCGCGCGGATGATCGGCAGCTGGCGGAAGGCGTTGTTCAAGTGATCGTCGCCGCGGATCACGTGGGTCACGCCCATGTCGTGATCGTCGACCACCACCGCGAGCATGTAGGTCGGCGTGCCGTCGGCGCGCAGGATGATGTAGTCGTCCAGCTCCTCGTTCTTCACCGTCACCGCGCCCTGCACCTGGTCGTGGATGGTGGTCTCGCCTTCTTCGGGCGTCTTGAGGCGGATAGTGAAGGGCTTGCCTTCGGGCGCCTCGGAAGGATCGCGGTCGCGCCAGCGCCCGTCATAGCGCAGCGGCTTCTTGTTGGCGCGTTGCTCCTCGCGCATCGCTTCAAGCTCTTCGGAGGTCGCGAAGCACTTATAGGCGTGGCCCGCGTTCAGGAGCTGCCAGGCCACTTCCGCATGGCGCTCGGCCCGGTCGGACTGGAAAATCGGCGGCGCGTCGTAGTCGAGGCCCATCCAGCCCAGCCCTTCGATGATCGCGTCGATCGCCTCCTGCGTGCTCCGCTTGTGGTCGGTGTCCTCGATCCGCAGCAGCGTGCGGCCGCCGTGGTGGCGGGCGTAGAGCCAGTTGAACAGCGCGGTTCGCGCCCCGCCGATGTGTAGGAAACCGGTCGGCGAAGGGGCGAAGCGGGTCACGACTTCGCCTGCGGTGCCGGCTGCGCGGGTGCTGCTTTCGCTTGCCATGGGCTTTGACTTCCTGTTCACTTTGAGCGGCTTGGTTCGCGGCTTGATGGGGGGCGAGCCGGTCGGGGGGTAAGCCAATGCGCGATGTGCCGATCATTCCGATGGGGGAGGAGCCCGGCGGCCACGACGCCGCCGGAGAACCGACGCCGCGCCCTTGGCAAACCGCAAGGGCCTTGTCCAGCACCGCAGGCAGCGCGGCGCGCCGAGTGGTGGGACGCTGGGGGCTGGATGCTGCGGAGCGCTTCCTCGGCGATGCGGGCTTCGACCGGGCACCGTGGCTGGCAGTGATCTTCGCGGCCGGAATCATCACATGGTTCGTGCTGCCGGGTCCGTGGCAGTGGTGTGCGGCATTGGCGGGCGGTGGCGCGCTGGCGGTCGCTCCGCTCTTGGTCTGGCCGCCGGGCAGCATCGCCGACGAGACGCGCGCGAACCTGCGATTGGCGCTTGGCACTGGCGGGCTGATCTTCGCGTTCGGGGTCGCTGCGGTATGGACGCGCTCGGTGTTGGTCGGCGCCGAACCGATTGCACGGCCGGTAGTCGTGATGATCGACGGCAAGGTGCTGGAGCGTGAAGACCAGCCTGCCGACGAACGGCTACGGCTGACGCTTGCAATGCGTGATGCGGAGACCGGCACGGCGCGCAAGGTCAGGGTCAATGTGCCGCTGGCGGCGCTGGGCGCGGATCGCGAGGGGGGCGGGTTGCCCGCCGGCCTTGCAGAGGGCGCGGTGGTGCGGCTGCGCGCCCGCCTCATGCCGCCTGCCAGCCCGATGCTCCCCGGCAGTTACGACTTCGCCCGCGCCGCGTGGTTCCGGGGCCTGTCGGCGACCGGCACCATTGTCGGGCCGCTAACAGTAATCAGCCCGGCAGCGGGCAGCGGCGGGATCGCGGGCCTGCAACGCACCCTCGCTGATTATGTCCGCGAGCGGGTTCCGGGCTCGCCAGGCGCGATCGCGGCGGCTTTTGCGAGCGGCGACCGCGGCGGCATCACCGAGGCGGACGCGACCGCGATGCGTGATTCGGGCCTCACGCACCTCCTTTCGATCAGTGGGCTGCACGTGAGCGCGGTGGTCGCGGCCGCTTATTTTGCCGTGCTGCGCGTGCTCGCGCTGTGGCCCGCACTGGCGCTGCGGGTCCGCCTGCAGGTGGTCGCCGCATCGGCGGGCGCGCTGGCGGGGATCGGTTATACCTTGCTGACGGGAGCGGAGGTGCCGACGGTCAGGAGCTGCGTCGCTGCGCTGCTGGTGCTCGGCGCGCTGGCGCTGGGACGCGACGCGTTGTCGATGCGGATGCTCGCGCTCGCCGCCGGGTTCGTCCTGTTGCTGTGGCCCGAAAGCGCGATCGGCCCGAGCTTCCAGATGAGCTTTTCCGCCGTGCTGGCGCTGATCGCCCTCTCCAACGCCGCGCCGATCAGGGCTTTCCTCGCCCCGCGCGAGGAGCCGTGGTTCGCGCGGATCGGCAGGCACGCGGTCATGCTGTTCGTCACTGGCGTGGTGATCGAGCTGGCGCTGATGCCGATCGTCGCCTTCCATTTCCACCGCGCCGGGATGTATGGCGCGCTCGCCAACGTGGTTGCGATCCCGCTTGTCACCTTCGCCGCGATGCCGATGATTGCATTGGGCTTTTTCGCCGATCTCGTTGGAGCGGGAGCGCCGGTCTGGTGGGTAGTCGAAAAGTCGCTGGCGCTGCTCTTGTGGATCGCCCACTTCACCTCTGCGCAGGCGGGTGCGGTGCGGCTGATGCCGCAGATCGGCGGGCTGTCGGTGGCGCTCTTCGCAGTTGGCGGGCTGTGGCTCGCGTTGTGGCGCGGGTGGGTTCGGCTTGCAGGGCTGGTCCCGGTGGCGGCAGCGTGCGGACTGGCGGCGGCGACCCCGATCCCGGATGTGCTTATCGCGGGCGACGGGCAGCAGGTGGGGATTACGGTCCCGGGTGACGGGGGCCCCGGCCCTGATGGAGAGACCCGTCTTCTCTCCCTGCGCGACAGCCGCTCGTCCTACACGCGCGACAATCTTATGGAGCTTGCCGGGGTCGGCGCGGAGCCGGTGCCACTGGCGCAGTGGGAGGGAGCGCGCTGCTCATCGAGCTTCTGCTCCCTTTCGATCGAGCGGGGCGGGCGGAGCTGGGTGCTGCTGCTCGGACGCGGCCGAGACATGGTCAATGAGCGGGCACTGGCCGCGGCCTGCGCGCAGGCGGACATCGTCGTTTCCGAGCGCTTCCTCCCTCGTTCCTGCCGTCCGCGCTGGCTCAAGGCAGACCGGCGCTACCTCGAAAAGTCGGGCGGCATTGCCATCAACCTTGCGGGCGAGCGGATCACCACCGTTGCCGAGCGCCAGGGCGAGCATGGCTGGTGGAAGATCGTGGAGGATTATCCGCCCCGCCGGAGCACTCCGGGCAAGCCGGGGTCTAAACCGCCGCTAACGGCACCCTAGAGGGGGTCTAGAGGGGGTCTAACAGGGGTCTAGACCGGGTCTGGACGCGCGCTAAAACGGCCTGCCTTGGCAGTGTTTCACGCCCAACATGCTGAGAGATAAGGGTAAAGGGCCGGAAATCCAATGTTTCACGCGCGGCGAAACGTCTTTTCCGGCTTTGAGCACCTTCCGCCGCTTGCAGCAGAAGGTGCTCTTAAGCCTCAGTGGTAGCGGCGCAGCAGGCCTGCAAGCTTGCCCTGCACCTCGACCTCGTCGGGCCGGTAGAACTGCGGATCGTAGGCCGCGTTGGCCGGATCGAGCCGCACCTGCCCGTTCTCGCGGCGCAAATACTTGAGCGTCGCTTCCTCGCCGCGCACCAGAGCTACGACAATCTCGCCGTCGCGCGCGGTGTTGGTACGGCGGACCAGCGCGAAATCGCCGTCGAAGATCCCGGCTTCGACCATCGAGTCCCCCGAAACCTCGAGCGCATAATGTTCGCCCGGGCCGAGCAGTGCGGCAGGAACGGGCAGGGTCGACTGTCCTTCAAGCGCCTCGATCGGCGCACCTGCGGCGATCCGCCCATGCAAGGGCAGTTGGATCACGTCATTGGCGGCGACAGCTTCGGTCACGCGCGGAGCGGACGGGACCATCGGCACCACATTGCCCCCGGCAGGTGCAGATGCGCGGGCAGGGGTCATGTCGCCGGGCTCGCGGATCACTTCAAGCGCGCGCGCTCGGTTGGGCAGGCGGCGCAGGAAGCCGCGTTCCTCAAGCGCGGAGATCAGGCGGTGGACGCCCGACTTGCTCTTCAGATCGAGCGCTTCCTTCATTTCTTCGAAACTGGGCGAGATCCCGGTTTCCTCCAGCCGCTGCTGGATGAACTGGATCAACTCGTGCTGCTTGGCCGTCAGCATGGATCAAACTCCCTTGGTCGCGTTTGCGCCCGGCGTGGCCGCCCGGCGTAAGTCCCACTTGTGCTCCAAGAGGCACCCGCGCGGATCACGCGCGGTGCATTGCGTGCACGTCCGATACGCCATTAAGGTGAACGAACGAGGAACAATTAGGCAACCCGCGCAGACGTGTCAAGCGCGCCTTGCGGCAAACCCTTGCAATTCAGCCATTCCGGAGCATGAACACGCGCACTGGCTCGCCCGCCGACACGGCATCGGCATGGGCGGGCCGGTCGATCAGGCAATCGGCGGCGGCGAGCGCCGAGAGCGCAGAGGAATCCTGCGATCCGGCAAGGCGCACTTCGCCCCCGTTCTCCTTGGCGCATACCGCGCGCAGGAACTCGCGGCGTGAGCCGTTCGCGGGCAGCGCCTCGCCTGCGCGCATAATAACGGCGCGCGGCAGGGGGCCTGGATCGCCCATTGCCTTGCGCACCAGCGGCAGGGCGAACAGGAAGGCGGTAACGAAACTGGAGACCGGATTGCCGGGAAGGCCGAGGATTACCTGCGCGCCTCCCGTCCTTGGGCGTGTGGCGACCAGCAGCGGCTTGCCCGGCTTGATCGCGACGCGCCAGAAGGCGGTTTCGGCGCCCCATTCGGCAAGCGCGGGCTTGATGAGATCGTGATCGCCCACCGATGCCCCGCCCGAGGTGATGAGGATGTCTGCGTCCGCCACGTCGGCCAGCGCAGCGGCGAGCGCGGCGCGGTCGTCCGGCACAGGGCCGATACGTGACACTTCGCAGCCGAAGTCGCCCAGCATCGTAGTGAGCATCGCGGCGATCATCGCAGCGTTGCTGGCGGGGATCTGGTGCGGGAGGCACTTTGCAGGATCGCTGGCGAGCTCGTCGCCGCTGTCCATCACCGCCACGCGCACGCGGCGGGCGACAGGTAACTGGCCGTGTCCCCCTGCAAGGGCGAGGGCAAGGCGGCCAGGCGTGATGCGCGTTCCTTTGGCGAGCAGCAGGTCGCCTTCCTCGAAATCAAAGCCGCGCCTGCGGATGTGGCGGCCGAGAGGCACGGGATCGCTGGCGGTGACGATTTCTATCCCTTTGTCCGCGGCGCACACCGCGTCCTCTTGGAGGAGAACCCGGTCGGCCCCCTGAGGCACAATCGCCCCGGTCGAGATGCGGGCGCATTGGCCCGGAGAAAGCGTGCCGGGGTAGGGCGCTCCGGCGCGGCTCTCGCCCACCAGCGCCCAGGGGCCGTCGCCGGGGCTGAGCGCATAGCCATCCATCGCCGACAGGTCGGCGGCCGGCTGCGTGCGGGCGGCGCGAATATCCTCGGCGAGGAAGCGGCCTAGCGCGGTTTCGGCGGGCACGGTCTCGGACGGCAGCGCGGGCGCGAGCGCCAGCAGGCGGGCCTGCGCTTCCTCCAGACCGAGCGGCGGGGTCAAAGGCTCCCCGATTCTTGCGCTTTCCAGTCGCCCGACTTGCCGCCGGTCTTGGCGATCAGGCGCACGTCCGAAATCAACATGCCCTTGTCGATCGCCTTTGCCATGTCGTAGATTGTGAGGAGTGCTACGCAAACGGCTGTCATAGCTTCCATTTCTACCCCCGTCTTGCCGGTGAGCGAGGCCGTTGCGGTTGCCTTGATCCCACAGTCCTCAAACTCGAAATCGATGCCCACCGCTTCCAGTCCCAGCGGGTGACACAGCGGGATCAACTCCCCGGTGCGCTTGGCGGCCATGATCCCGGCGATGCGTGCAGTGCCGAGCACGTCGCCCTTGGGCGCATTACCTGCGCAGATAGCGGCGAGCGCCTCTGCCGACATGGCGATCCGCCCCGATGCGACCGCGCGGCGGGCCGTGGCCGCCTTGCCGTCGACATCGACCATATGCGCGGCGCCGTCGCTATCGAGGTGGGTGAGATTGGTCATGCAGCCGTTTGTGCCCCCAGCAGCGCGCGGGTGGCACTCGCAATATCGTCAGCCCGCATCAGGCTTTCGCCCACGAGGAAGGTGCGCACGCCGCTGCGTTCGAGCCGCGCAAGGTCGGCGGCGGTGTTGATGCCGCTCTCGCCGACCAGCAGCGTGCCTACAGGCGCCAGAGGCGCGAGGCGTTCGGTGGTGGCGAGGCTGGTGGTGAAAGTCCTGAGATCGCGGTTGTTGACCCCGATAAGCCGCGATTTGAGATGCGCGGCGGCCCGCGCCATCTCGGCCTCGTCATGCACTTCGACCAGCACGTCCATGCCAAGCTGGGTCGCGGCGGCCTCGATCTCGGCCATCGCGCTGTTCTCGAGCGCGGCGACGATGATCAGGATCGCGTCGGCCCCGATGGCGCGGGCTTCGAGGCATTGCCAGGGATCGACCATGAAGTCCTTGCGCAACACCGGCAGCGCGCAGGCGGCGCGGGCTTGGACGAGGTAATCCTCGTGACCCTGGAAATAGGGCGCGTCGGTCAGCACCGAAAGGCACGCCGCGCCGCCCGCCTCGTATGCGGCGGCGTGCTCGCCGGGGCGGAAGTCGGCGCGGATCAGGCCTTTGGAGGGGCTCGCCTTTTTGACCTCGGCGATCAGGGCATAGCCTGAGGCAGCGCGGGCGCGCAGGGCGGCCTCGAAGCCTCTGGGGGCGGTTTGCGCTGCCGCAGCGGCTTCAAGTGCGGCGATGGTGGTCGTACCCTTGCGGGCGGCGACTTCATCGCGCTTGGTGGCGCAGATTTCCTCGAGCTTGTTCATCTCTCTCACTTTGCCCTCACTTGGCCATATCGATCCAGCGTTCGAGCAGCGCCAGCGCGCGGCCCGAATCGAGCGCTTCGGCCGCTAGCGCCGCCCGTTCGGGCCAGTCGCTGCCGCGCCCCGCGACCGTCAACGCGCCCGCCGCGTTGAACAATACCGCGTCGCGGTAAGGCCCGGGAGTGCCCATCAGCAGCGCCCTGAGCGCCGCCGCGTTATGCTTCGCATCATCGCCCCTGATGGCTTCAATCGGCGCGTGGGGGAGGCCCGCTTGGCCTGCATCGATCCGCTCCATCGTGAAGGCGTTGCCGGTCACCACCGCCACCTCGTTGCCGCCTGCGAGGCTCAGTTCGTCCAGCCCCTCGTCGCCCGAGACGATCAGCGACTTGCCGGTGCCCAGCCGCGCCATCGCTCCTGCATAGATCGGCACATAGGCGGGCCGCGCGATGCCGATCAGCTGGCTGGCGACCTTGGCGGGGTTCGACAGCGGGCCCATCAGGTTGAAGATCGTGCGCCGCGCCAACCGGGTGCGAATGGGCTGGATGCGAGCCATCGCCGGGTGGTGGTTCTTGGCGAAGAGGAAGCAGATACCGATCTTGGCGAGCGTCTTTTCCGCCGTGCGCCCCGCTGTGTCCATGTCGAGGCCGAGCGCCTCCAGCGTATCGGCCGCGCCCGCCTTCGAGGACGCCGCGCGGTTGCCGTGCTTGGCGACCGGCACCCCGCAGGCCGCGACCACGAGGCTGACGGCGGTCGAGACATTGAGCGTGTGGTGCCCGTCGCCGCCTGTGCCGCACACGTCGATCGCGCCGTCGGGGGCGTTGATGGGGATCAGCCGCGAACGAAGCGCACGCGCGGCGCCGGCGATCTCGTCCGCCGTCTCGCCGCGTTCTGACAGCGCCACGAGGAAGGCTGCAATCTCGTCTTCCGAAGGTGCGCCCTCGAGCAGCACGCCGAAGGCCGCTTCTGCCTCGGCTTCGGAGAGCGGCACGGCCAGATCAGGGAGCATATTCATGCGGTCAGCCTTGCAGGCAGCACCGGATCGAGCCCGCACAGCCGCACGAAGTTGGCGAGCAGCGCGTGGCCATGCTCGGTGGCGATGCTCTCGGGGTGGAACTGCACCGAATGGATCGGGAGCGAGGCATGGCGGAAGCCCATACAGCTGGGATGATCCGCGCCCGGTGTCTCCGCGTGCGCATTCGCCACCAGCTCGGCCGGCACATTCACGACCTCGAGGCTATGATAGCGCGTCGCGATGAACGGCGAAGGCAGGCCTGCAAACACGCCCGTCCCATCATGCGTCACCGGCGAGGTCTTGCCATGCATCAGCCCGCCGCGCTGCACTGTCCCGCCGAAATACTGGCCGATCGCCTGGTGCCCGAGGCACACGCCCATCAAGGGCTTGCCCGCATCCGCGCAGGCCGCGACCAGCTCGAGGCTTATCCCCGCCTCGTTGGGCGTGCAGGGGCCGGGCGAGATCAGGAACCCTGCCGCATTCGTCCGGAGCGCCTCCACCGCCGTCAGCGCGTCATTTCGCTCGACCCGGACCTTAGCCCCCAGTTCCATCAGGTAATGGACGAGGTTGAAGGTGAAGCTGTCGTAATTGTCGATCACGAGTATGTGAGGGGAGGGGATCATTGCTCTGCCGCCTTCTCGCGTTTTGTCACCACGATGATCGGGCCAACCCGCCCGCCGTCCTTGCGCCCGCCCGCCGGGTCCCACAGCGACGACACCGCGCCGTCGAGGTAGAGCGCGTTGCTTACCTTGAGCGTGTCGCGGAAATAGCGCGCCAATTGCCCGAAGCTCACCGGCGCGTCGGAGATGACGAAGTGCGCCTTGCCCGCTGCATCGACGCCCACCGCATTGCGGATCGCCTTGGAGGGGCCGTCGTCCTGAATCTCGGGGTGAAGCTTGCCCTCGACAAGCAGCATCGGCCCGGACTGCGTGCCGAATTCCGGACGCTCGCCAACCGAGTTGAAGAAGGTGTTGCTCCCCAGCACGCGCCAGCCGCCGCCGCTGCCGAAGAATACCCCGTTGGGCTTCATGTAGAAATTGCCCGCAGCCTCTTTGGCACCCTCTTTGGCACCCTCACTGCGGTTGAGTTCTGCCCCGCGCTCGCCCTTCTCGACGTAGTAGCCGATGGGTTTAAGGTCGTCGCCGTACATCCCGCCGTTGATGGCAAAGGCGATGGTGGCAGGGTCGACGCTGGCGGCAAAGGCGGCGAGCGAGCCGAAGGGTTGCTTGTCGGCGCCAAGGTTAGCCATGCCGATGCGGTGCTGCGCGGGATCAGCCACGCAATGCGTGAGTGGCACCGCCTCGAAAGTCACGTTCTTGCACGCAGAAGGCCCCAGCGCCTGTGTCGGGGTGGCCGACGGCAAGGCTTCGGGTGTCGCGCGCGATCCGTCGAGCTCGGCGCGCATCACCGGCTTGCCCTCGGGCGCTTCGGAACAGGCCGAAAGGCCCAGCGCCAGACCGGCGGCAAGAAATAGGGCGCGCTTCATTGGCCAGACCCCGGCTCGCCCGCGACGCGCACCGCTTCGCGCGCGGCGGCGATCAGCGCGCCGGCCTTGGCGCGGCATTCGGCGAGTTCGTAGTCTGGAATGCTGTCGGCGACGATGCCTGCGCCAGCCTGCACGTGCATCACCCCGTCCTTCACGACCGCGGTGCGCAACACAATGCAGCTATCGAGGCTGCCGTCAGGCGCGAAATAGCCGACGCCGCCCGCATAAGCGCCGCGCGTTTCGGGTTCGAGCTGCGCGATGATTTCGCAAGCGCGTATTTTCGGCGCGCCCGAGACGGTGCCGGCGGGGAAGCCTGCAAACAGCGCGTCCAATGCGTCCTTCGAGGCATCCAGCTGGCCGACGACGTTGCTGACGATGTGCATGACGTGGCTGTAGCGTTCGATGGTGAAGCTGTCGGTGACCTCGACCGTGCCTGCCGCCGCGACCCGGCCCACATCGTTGCGCCCGAGGTCGAGCAGCATCAGGTGTTCGGCGCGCTCCTTGGGATCGGCAAGCAGGCTGGCTTCGTTGGCGATATCTTCCTCGCGCGTTGCGCCGCGGGGACGCGTTCCGGCGATCGGCCGGATGGTGATTTCGCCCTCTCTCACCCGGACGAGGATTTCCGGGCTCGATCCGACCAGCGCAAAGCCGGGGAGGTCGAGGAAATAGAGGAACGGCGAGGGGTTCACCCGCCGCAGCGCGCGGTAAAGCGCCAGCGGGGGCAGGGTGAAGGGGCAGGTGAAACGCTGGGCCAGCACCACCTGGAAGATGTCGCCGGCAAGGATGTAGTCCTTGGCCTTCAATGCCATCGCCTTGTAGTCGTCGGGCGCGATCACCGGGGCAAAGTCAAGCGGCGCGCCGGGCAGGGTGCCGGGCACATCCTGCGCCGCGCCTTGCGGGAGCGCCGTGCCGAGCTGGCTGAGCGCCGCATCAATCCGCTCGCCCGCGCGTTCCACGGCGGCGGCAGGATCGGCCGCCTCCCAGATCGGCGCAATCGCGAACAGCGCGTTGGTGAGCCCGTCGAAGACGAGGATCACGGTCGGGCGCACGAACAGCATGTCGGGCAGATCAAGCGGGCTGTCGGCGGCGCGGGGTAGGGATTCGACCAGGCCGATCGTCTCGTAGCCGAGATAGCCCACGAGGCAGGCGAGCGCCGGGGGGAGCCCCTGGGGCATCGGGTCGATCCGGCAGGCAGCGGCGAGGCCGCGCAATTCGGCAAGCGCCTCGCCAGGGCAGGGCACAAAGGCCTCGCGGTCAGTGCGCCAGTCGCGGTTGATCGCGGCAGCGTTGCCCTTGGCGCGGAACACGAGGTCGGGATCGAGCCCAAGCAGGCTGTAGCGCCCGCGCACCTCGCCGCCCTCGACGCTCTCGAGCAGAAAGTCGCCGCGCCCCGGCACGATCAACCGCCGCGCCGCGCCCACGGGCGTGTCGCTGTCAGCGATGATCCGCCGCCACACCAGCGCCGCACGCCCTTCAGCGAGCATGGCGGCGGCAGCAGCGGCGTTCTCGGGCAGGCCTGCTCCGACTGTGGTCACGCGGCGCTCACACTGTGGCTTACTGTTCGCCGACGAGCTGCTTGCGCACCGCGGCAATCCCGGCGTCGTTGCGGGTGACGCCCAGTTCCTTGCGCATCGCGGCGGTCGCTTGGCTGCGGTATTCCTCGGCCAGCGCGCCCCCGAGCTGTTGGCGGGTCTGAGCAACCAGCGTCGGCTCCTTGTCGAGCGGCAGGGTGCTGATGTCATCGAGGTTGACGATGTACCAGCCGATGTCGCGCGGCGCTTCGAGCGATTTCACCGTGCCCTCGGCCATGCTGAACAGCAGCACGAGCGGCGGGGCGACGCGCTGGCGCTGCTGGGCGACGAGCTGGCGGCGTTCAAGGTTGATCGGCTCGCGCTCAAAGCCGGGCTTCTTCTCGGCGGCAAGTGCGGCGTCGAGCGACATGCCGCCGCGCACCTTGGCGAGGATCCGGTCGGCGGCCTGCTTGGCGAGGACTGCGCCCTGCGCGCGCTTCCATCCGGCGACCGCGGGTGCGCGCACTTCGGCCAGCGGCGGGGCGGCAGCTTCCTCGATCCGTGCGACCTCGAAGGCCACGAATTGCTGGCCGGGGACGACCTCGGCGAGCTGCGGTTCGCTCTCCTCCATCTGGAAGGCGGTGGTGAGCACCGGGGCGAGCTGCGGTACGATCTGCACATCGGGACGCCCGAAAGCCTGTCCGTCGGCGAGCAGCGCGGGCGTGGTCTCGATCTTGAGCCCGTAGGTCTTGGCGACGTCGGCAAGCGCGGTGCCGCCATCGATCTCGCCCTCGATCTCGGCGACGAGATCAGCGATGCCCGCAGCGCGCTTTTCGGCGGTAAGGGTTTGGGTGAGTTCCGGCGTGGCCTGCGCAAGGGTGCGCGCCGCAATGCGCTCGATCTTGTCGACCCGCGCGACATACCAGCCGAGCTGGCCCGGTGCAGGCGTAATCACCCCGCCTTGCGCCGCCTTGAAAGCGTTCTGCGCGAAGGCGGCGCTGGTCGCGCTGGCCAATGCCTGCTGGTCGCGCGCATCGCTCTTGGAGGCGTTGAAGCCCGCCTCGCGCGCTACTGCCTCGAAGGCGGCGCCGCCGCTGATTCGCGCGGTAAGCGCCTTGGCGGCGTCTTGCGTGGGGACGACGAAGCTGGTGATCGCGCGCTGTTCGCTCGCCAAATAGCTCGCGGCATCCTTCCGGTAGCGCGCGGCGATCTCGGCTGCGGTCGGCGTGGCATTGACCTTGAGGCTGTCGGTGCCGAACACCGCAAAGCGCAGCGTGCGCCGCTCGGGCCGGATGAACTGGGTGCGGTTGTCCCTGTACCACGCGGCGAGCTGCGCGTCGGACGGATCACCGGCAGGCGCGAACGCGGCCGAAGGGATCAGCGCGATCTCGCCCTTGCGCTTTTCCAGCACCAGCGCGGCATATTGGCGCGCGATCTTCTCAGGCAGTTGCGGCGCGGCGACCGCGGGGGCGAGCAATTGCTGCGCAAGTAGCTCGTCGGCGAGGTCGCGGCGGAACAGCTTGTCGTTGAGCCCGCGCGAGCCAAGCGCTGCGACATAGGCCTTCTGGTCAAAGGCGCCGGTCAGCCCCTGGAAGGCGGGGATCTTGAGGATCTCGCTGTCGACGAGGTTCTTGCCCGCGCGAAGCCCGTGGCGGCGGGCATATTCGCCGATTGTGAAGCGGTCGATCAGTTGGAGCGTCACTTCCTCAAGCCCGCCTTGCGCGACGAATTCGGGCATAGTCAGCGTGGGGTTCTGCTGGCGCACCTGCGATAGCGCGTTGTTCGCACTCACCGTAAGGTCGTTGATGGGGATCGACTTGCCGCCGACCACCGCCATACGCTCGCTGCTCGAAATACCGCCGAAGGTGGAGCCGGTAATGTCCGAAGCAGCAAAGGCGAGCGTCATCAGCGCGAGGAAGGCGAGGACAATCGGCAGCCCGATCTTCGAGGCGAAAAAGCGGCGGAACATCGAAATCATGTGCGTTTGGACCCGATCCAAGGCTGGCTGACGGCGAGACGCTGGGCGTCCCGTATGCGCGCCGCACAAGGGTGCGACGCGGCTGCGCTTTATAGGCCATGCGACCGCGCGGCAACAGGTGACCGCGCCTTTTGACAGTCGCATCGTCCACGGCTAGCGAGCCCTGCGCCGGGCCTCTACCGCAAAACACAGAATCGCATGGCCTGCCGGGGCTATCCCTCTCAATAATAAAGAAGTGTGAAGGCAATCATGACCCGCCGACCCTACATCGTCGGAAACTGGAAGATGCATGGCACCCGTGCCATGCTCTCCGAGGCGCGCGCGATCGACCGCGCTGCCCAGCGCCACATGAAGGTCGAGGTGGCGCTCGCGCCGCCCTACACCCTGATCCATCCGATCCACCGCGAGGCCGAGCAGATCGCGGTCGGCGCGCAGGATTGCCACCATGAAGAGGGCGGGGCGCACACCGGGGACATCTCGGCGGCGATGATCGCGGATGCCGGCGCGAGCTTCGTCATTCTCGGCCATTCAGAGCGCCGCCAGGATCACGCCGAGAGCGACGTTCGGGTCCGCGCCAAGTCCGAAGCCGCCTTTGCGGCGGGCCTGCGCGTCATCATGTGCTGCGGCGAGAGCCTCGCCACCCGCGAATCGGGCGAGGCGGTCGCTTTCGTGCGCCGTCAGCTCGCGGCCTCGTTGCCGCCCGCCGAACAGCTTCCGGCCGAGCTCGCCGATCGCCTGAGCGTGGCCTACGAGCCGATCTGGGCGATTGGGACGGGCATTGCCGCCACCACCGACGACATCGCCGAAATGCATCGGGAAATCCGCGCGCTGCTCGTCGAACTGCTCGGGGAGGAGCACGGCCCAGAGGTTCGCATCCTCTATGGCGGCTCGGTCAAGCCAGACAACGCGCATGCGATCTTCGCCGTGTCAGAGGTTGGCGGGGCGCTGGTGGGCGGGGCGAGCCTTACCGCCGACAGCTTCATGGGCATTGCGCTCGCCGCCAGCGAGCCCTTCGACAGCTGAGCCGAGCGCTCTTGCCGCTTGGCTTGCCCTCTGGCTTGCCACCGGGCTTGCCGCAGGGGCTTTGCCGCCCTACATGGCCCACAACTGCTATCACCGGGCGCAGGTCGCCCAGCTACGAGATCTGTTCATGTCTGTATTCCTGTTCCTCACCGTGATCCAGGCCCTCATCGCCGCCGCGCTGGTTGGCGTCGTGCTTATGCAGCGCTCGGAAGGCGGCGGCTTGGGCATCGGCGGCAGCCCGGGCGGAGCCTTCGGGGCGCGCGGCGCGGCGGACTTCCTGACCCGCATGACCAAGTGGCTAGCGATCGCCTTCGTGACGCTCGCCATTATCCTTGCCGCCCTTGCTGTGCGCGAGAGCCGGGTGGGCGGCGTGTCGACCACCCTTGAGCGCGGTGCGCCTGCGCGGCCCGACCTTCTTGCCGATCCGGTTCCGGCGGCTCCGGCCGCGGTCCCGGCTCCGGCTGAAGGCGCCCCCGCTCCGGCGGCTCCCGCACAGTAAATCGGCACGGGGCGTGCACCAGACGCCCCTTCCTCTCTTGGCATCAACGGCATTGTGGATGGCGGTCGTCTGACGCCCCCTATTCGCTTGCCCCGAATCCCTCCTGTTGCTTAAGGCACGAATCCCATGGCGCGGTACATTTTCATCACCGGCGGCGTGGTCTCCTCGCTCGGCAAGGGTCTCATGGCTGCCTCCTTGGCAGCGCTCCTTCAGGCGCGCGGCTACAAGGTCCGCATCCGCAAGTTCGACCCCTATCTGAACGTCGATCCGGGCACGATGAGCCCCTATCAGCACGGCGAGGTCTACGTCACCGACGACGGGGCCGAGACCGACCTCGATCTCGGGCACTACGAACGCTTCACCGGCGTCTCGGCGCGGCAGAGCGACAACATCACTTCGGGCCGGGTTTACCGCGACATTATCGCGCGCGAACGGCGCGGCGACTATCTGGGCGCGACAGTTCAGGTTATCCCGCACGTCACCGACGAGATCAAGGCCTTCGCGCTCGCCGATCAGGGCGACCACGATTTCATCCTGTGCGAGATCGGCGGGACGGTGGGCGACATCGAATCCCTGCCCTTCATGGAAGCGATCCGCCAGCTCAGGAACGAGCTGGAACCGCTCCAGACGCTTAGTGTGCACGTGACGCTGGTGCCTTACATCAAGGCCGCGGGCGAGCTGAAGACCAAGCCGACCCAGCACTCGGTGCGCGAGCTTGCCAGCCTGGGGATCAAGCCCGACATCCTGCTGTGCCGCGCCGAACATCCCATACCCGACAGCGACCGCCGCAAGATCGCGCAGTTCTGCAACGTGCGCGCCGAAGCGGTGATCCCGGCGCTGGACGCGCCCTCGATCTATTCGGTGCCGCAGCAGTACCATGCCGAGGGTCTCGACCGCGAGGTGCTGCGCGCCTTCGGCATCACCGATGCGCCCGAGCCCGACCTTGCGGGGTGGACGGACGTTACCGACCGTCACTTCAACCCCGAAGGCGAAGTGACGATCGCGGTGGTGGGCAAGTATGTCGGCCTGCCCGACGCCTACAAGAGCCTCAACGAGGCGCTGGTCCATGGCGGGCTCGCCAACCGGGTCAAGGTCAACATCAGGTGGATCGACGCGGAAATCTTCGAGGGCGACGACGATTCCGAGATCATCGCGGCGCTTGAACCGATGCACGGCATCCTCGTCCCCGGCGGCTTCGGCGAGCGCGGGAGCGAGGGCAAGATCGCCTCGGTGCGCTTCGCCCGGACCCGTAACGTCCCGTTCTTCGGTATCTGCCTAGGCATGCAGATGGCGTGCATCGAGAGCGCGCGGGCGGCAGGGTTCGCCAATGCCTCCTCCACTGAATTCGGCCCGACCGATGCGCCGGTGGTTGGCATTATTACCGAGTGGATGAGCGCCGAAGGCATCCAGAGCCGCGCCGAGGGCGGGGATCTGGGCGGCACGATGCGACTGGGCGCCTATCCGGCCAAGCTCAGCGCCAACAGCCACACCTCGCGCATTTATGGCGGCGCGGAGCTCATCTCCGAGCGCCACCGCCACCGCTACGAGGTCAACAGCGCCTTCATCGAGCCTTTGGAAAAGCAGGGCCTGATATTCTCGGGCATGTCGCCCGACGGGCTGCTGCCCGAGATTGTCGAGCGCCCGGATCACCCGTGGTTTGTCGGCGTGCAGTTCCACCCCGAACTAAAATCGCGCCCCTTCGATCCTCACCCCTTGTTTGCCGGCTTCATTGCCGCCGCGGTCGAGCAATCGCGTCTCGTCTGACCCGACCTGTCATTTATCGCAGGGCATAACTATTCGCGCGTGTTCCGTTGCGAGACGCTGCGCAAAGGGTTTCTTTGGACGAGGGTCAGATAGGCTTTGCAACCTCCTGTTTCGCAAGGGGGAGTTGCGATGCATAATCCTCTAAAAATTTGTAGATAGGTCTTGCGTTAAAATGCAATTCCGCATTAAACGGCAGGCTAGGCTTCATGGTTTACTCAGGGTTCGCGCTCCATATTGCGGGTCTACTGTTGTAACGGCAACACAAGGCCGGGGCTGGATTGAAGCTTCGAGCCTTGAAAACGAGCTTGCAGGTCTTGTCCGTCTTCTGCGACCCGGACGGATGTGACCATGTAGGGCGACGCAAGTCGCGGGGGCGGATCGCGAGATCCGCCCCCATTTCTTTTCAGCATTGGTGTAGTGAGATCAGGCGGCGTTTGCCGCGTCCTCGTCACCATCTGCATTGGGGGTGGGCACCGCGGTAAGGGCGGTCGTCCCGCCAATCGCGATCTTTCGCGGCTTCATCGCGTCGGGCACTTCGCGCACGAGATCGATGATCAGCAGGCCGTCAGCCAGGTCAGCGCGCTCGACCCGCACGAAGTCCGCGAGCTCGAAGCGCCGCTCAAAGCCGCGGTTGGCGATGCCGACATGGATCAGCTCCGAGCCGTCCTCGGCTTCGTCGCGCTTCTTGCCCTGCACGACCAGCAGGTTCTGCTGCGCGGTAATGTCGACATCCTGCGACCGGAAGCCTGCCACCGCAAGGGTGATGCGGTAATTGTCCTCGCCACGGCGCGAGATGTTGAAGGGGGGGTAATTGTCGCCGGCGTTGAGCCGCGCCTGATTCTCGAGCAGGTCGAACAGGCGGTCAAAGCCCACGGTGCTGCGGCGGTAGGGGGTGAAATCGAAACGTGACATGTGCGCAAATCCTCGTCGTGAGCAATTTGGTTCGGATGCGGGCCTGCTGGATGCAGCACCCGCCTTGCCGCCGGAGACGTTTCCCGAGACTGGCGAAACGCGGCGACACCGCTTATCTGGTTTCCAGACCAACGGTTTCAAGAGTTTTTGACAAGAGGGACGACATGGCTGCCCCGCAGATCGACATCTACACCAAGTTTGCCTGCCCCTTCTGCGTGCGCGCCAAGCGCCTGCTGAGCGAGAAGGGCGCGGCCTTTACCGAGCACGACATCACCATGGGCGGGCCCGACCGCGAGGAGATGCTCGCCCGCGCGCCGGGGGCGATGACCGTGCCGCAGATCTTCATCGGCGATTTGCACGTGGGCGGATCGGACGATCTCGCCGCACTAGAACGGGCGGGCAAGCTCGACGCATTGCTGGCAGGATAAGGGGGCTGGCGGGCTGATGCCGAGGATTGCGATCCTGCAGATGTGTTCGGGGATCGACCCTGACCGTAACTTTGCGGTGATCCGCGATGCCGCCCATGCGGCGCGCGAGGGCGGGGCGGCCATGCTCTTCACTCCCGAGATGTCGTTGCTGCTCGACCGTGACCGCAAGCGGGCGGCGGCGCATATTGTGCCGCAGAACGAGACGCCTTTCGTGCCGCTCCTCGCCGATCTGGCGCAGCAGACCGGGCTGACGATTGCGCTCGGCTCGATGGCGGTAGCGGTTCGCGGGGGCAAGAACGCCAATCGCTCGATGCTCTTTTCTCCGGGCGGCGGGGTGCCGGTCACCTACGACAAGATCCACATGTTCGACGTCGAACTTGCCACCGGTGAAAGCTGGCGCGAAAGCGCCGCTTACGAGCCGGGCAGTGAGGCTGTAACGGTTGAGGATACGCCTGCGGGGCGGCTCGGGCTCACGGTCTGCTATGACCTGCGCTTCCCCGCGCTGTTCGGCGAACTCGGCAACCGCCGCTGCGATGCCATCGCGGTGCCCGCTGCCTTCACCAAGCCGACCGGCGAGGCACATTGGCACGTAATGTTGCGCGGCCGCGCCATCGAAGCGAGCGCATTTGTCATTGCCGCCGCGCAAGTCGGCACCCACGAGGACGGTCGCGCGACCTATGGCCACAGCCTCGTGGTCGATCCGTGGGGAGAGGTGCAGCTCGACATGGGTGGCCCAGAGCACGCAAACGCGCCGGGGCTGGGCTTCTGCGATATCGATCTTGGCCGTGTTGCCGAAGTGCGCGCGCAAGTTCCCGCCCTTGCCAACCGCCGCACGATTCCCACATCTGACGGGTCATGATCGTCTTCGACCTTTCCTGCCACGATGGCCACCGCTTCGAAGGCTGGTTTGGATCATCGGCCGATTTCGAGGGCCAGCGCACGCGCGGGTTGCTCGCGTGCCCTCTCTGTGGCTCTGGCGAGGTGAGCAAGGCGCCGATGGCCCCTGCCGTGCCCGCCAAGGGCAACAGCCGGCAGGAGGTGTTCGCGCCCGCCGCGCCTGCGCAGGCGCCCAATCAGGTACCCAATCAGGTTATGGCCAACGCGCCCATGCCGCCGCAGATGCAGAAAGCTCTGGCCGCGCTGTCGCGGGCGCAGGCCGAGGCGCTCAAGCACTCGACATGGGTGGGCGACAAGTTCGCCGAAGAAACCCGCAAGATGCACTATGGCGAGCGCGACGAGGCCCCGATCCACGGGCAGGCAAGCCTTGCCGAGGCCAAGGCGCTGATCGAGGAGGGCGTGCCGGTTGCTCCGCTGCCGTTCCCCGTCGCGCCGCCCGAAAAGTTGAATTGAATGGTAGGCCCGGGCTGCTATGAGGCCGCTCGGGACCCCGTAGCTCAGCCGGATAGAGCACCAGATTCCTAATCTGGGGGCCGCGCGTTCGAATCGCGCCGGGGTCACCACATCCCCCACACTGCGGACAAAGCAAAAAGCGCTCGGCCCAACCGGAGTGACTGGGTTATTTACCCGTCATTCGGTATCTGGCCGTAGCGCCTTTCGAAACCCCGTTTACCAATTAAGGGTAAACGAAAGGTAATTTGTGAATCTCGCTTGCGTCATTCCGCGTAGCCAGGCTGGCCCGCACGCCAGCGGTGCTCGGCGAGGAATGCCAGCGCAACCACGCAGCAGGACATCGCGGCCAGCAATGCGCAGATGCCAGCCCATCCGCCGAAATCGTAAACGGCCGTCCCTAATGCACTGCCGATCGCGCCGCCAATGAACATCGTCACGATGTAGCTGGTGGTCAGCCGGGTGCGAATCTCGGGCTCCAGCACGAACAACGTCATGCGACCGGTCACGTCGACCGTCGGCCCGACGAGATTGACGAGAAACAGCGGCACCAACACGCCCCAGATGCTGAATCCGAGCGGAAAGAACAGGGCAATGCCGACGAACTGGACCATCGCTGCCGCGATGCGTGCTTTGCGCGGCCCGACCCGGTCCGCCCACTGCCCGAGCCGCGGCGTGGTGAATACGCTCACGGCGGCAACCCCGGCGAGGTAGCCCACATCGTCGGTGCCGTATCCCATCGCCGGGCTCGTCAGATGCAGCGCCAGAGCTAGCCAGCTCGCCGTGAAGATCGCGAAATTCAATCCCTGCATCGCCGCCGACAGCCGCATGTCGGGGTGCTTTGCCGCGAGCGTGAACACCGAGGCGATCAGCGCGACGTAGCCCGCCTGCGGCTGTTTGGCCTTGGTGGTCTCGCTGCGCATGGCGATGGGCAGCAAGGCCGTTACTGCGGCCATCAGCGCGAGCGCGCCGACATAGACCGTGTGCCAGTCGGTATGAGCGGCGATGATCCCTGCGCCAACCCGCGCCACCAGGATGCCAAAGATCACCGCTGCGGTAAGCTTCGCGGTGACCTGTCCCAGCCGCTCGGGCGCGACGCGTTTCGAAGCGAAGGCGGGGATCAGGTAGGGCGCGATGGTGAAAAACCCGAGCAGGGTCGAGGCGGCGGTGAACAGCACGAAGCTGGGCGCCAGCACCATCCCGCCGAGGCACACAGTCTGCCCGGCGGCGAAGATCAGGCACAGCCGCCGGTTTGGGTAGAAATCGCCGAGCGGGAGCAGCAGCAGGATCCCCAATGCCAGCGCCAGCTGGTTCAATGCCGGGACAAGGCCGATCGTGGCCTCACCCACCCCGAAGGCGCGCGCGACATCGCCGATGATCGGGTGGATGTAATAGGCATTGGCCGTCACCACCGCGATGGTGAT
>JBBRUU010000007.1:0-38293 GCA_038247515.1 Sphingomonadales bacterium | reverse complement strand
CCGGTCAGCGTGGTGCCGAGTGCGCTCATGGCGGTGATCGCGGCTACGGCGATCAGAGCGGCGATGAGGCCGTATTCAATGGCGGTGGCGCCCTGTTCGTCACGGACGAGGTTCTTGAAAAAGGTCATGTGTGGTCTCCTGGTTGGTCTTTGATACCCGAGCCCCCCTGTGTCGCGACGGGCTATATGTGTTTTACGGCAGCATTTATTGAGAAATTCCTAACTCAATACGAAGTTTTCATGCTCCGCTCATGGCGTTGACACTTTTAGTGCTGACATTGTTCCACATGACGGTCGTTGTATCGGCGACGCTTTGCAGCGCGACGATCATGGCGATCGCAATGAGACCAAGGACCAGTCCGTATTCGACAGCGGTGGCGCCCGATGTGTCATCGACGAGATCTTTCGTGATATTCGACAACATTGGGATGGTCCCTATCTTCGCGTCCTGATGTTCCCAAAATCGTGCGATCGGGTTAAGAAAGAGTTGATAAGGAGCGCTCAGATGGAAAGAAAACCGACATGAGCGAGGCCTGGATGGCGGTGGTCGCAGGCGCCATGCACCGTGCCGATGGGGTGTGGCTGATGCATCGCCGGCCAGAGGGGAAGCACCACGCAGGGCTCTGGGAATTTCCCGGCGGCAAGGTTGAACCCGCAGAAATGCCCGCAGATGCGCTCGTTCGCGAACTTGCCGAGGAGCTTGGCATTCGCTGTAAGGCGGAGGACTGCACCCCGGCCAAATTTGCCGAAACCGGTGCTGCCGAAGCGAGGCGGCCGATTGTCATCCTGCTTTACACCATCGCGCAGTGGGAAGGTGAGCCGCGCGCGCTTGAAGGTGGGGCGGTAGAGTGGTTCACACCTGCCAACGCGCTTGCGCTGCCCAAGCCTCCGCTCGACGTGGAGCTGGCGAAAGCGTTGTTCCAAAATCACTGACCGGGCACAAAAGAGGCTTGCTAATCGCGGGCGGCCACCGTATTTCGCCTCCCTCAGCGCGCACCCGTAGCTCAGCTGGATAGAGCACCAGACTACGAATCTGGGGGTCGGACGTTCGAATCGTTCCGGGTGCACCAACAACGCCCGCTCCTCGCAAGAGGGGCGGGCGTTGTTGGCTTTATCACGGATCATTGACGGAGCCGCGCAGCGGCGGAGTAATCGTTCCGGGTGTTTTTTTCGCCGCCATTGCTGGCGCGATGGCCTGCCGACGGAGCGGCCTACTGGCCGGCGGGCGTTAGAAAAATTTGATGAGTTTACGGCACCTTTGGCGCCGGGGCGCGTCCCTCTATCTGCCGCGCTAGTCCCCCACGCTGTCTTCAAGTGCGTGCATGTCCTCGTCTGACAGGCCGAAATGGTGCCCCGCCTCGTGGATCACGACATGGCGGATCAGTGCGGCAAAGCCGACGCCGGTCTCTTCCATCTCGGCGAGCAGCGGTTGGCGGAACAGGGTGATGACGGGCGGCAGCCCATCACTGTCCCACTGCGACCTTTCAGTGAGCGCAACGCCTTCATAAAGCCCGGTGAGTTCCAGAGAGTCCTCAATGCCGAGCGAACCGAGCTGTTCGCCGGAAGCAAACTCCTCCACCCGCAGCACCACGCCTTCGAGCTTGAGCCGGAACACCTCTGGCAGGCGCGCCAGCACGCCGTGCGCGGCGGCTTCGAAGTCGGCAATGCTCGGCTCTCGCACGGGGTCCTCACTTCCTATACACGTCGACGGGGGATGAATTGCCCGCGCGGCCTATTACATTTGTGTAGTATGGGGAGAGCATCCTTCCGGCGCAATCCGCGTATCCATATGGAACGTGCGCGGGTCCGGATGGTTGACGCCATTCCAGACAGGCAGGCGAGGGGGCCTCGACACGCGCCGATGAAGGAAGAAAGACAAACGACCATGAATTACATGACCGCCCACGATCACGACGAGTTCGATCCGGAAAACCCGCTCGGCAAGCCCGAGGTGCCCGAGAACGTTCAGGACGCGATTCGCACGCTGCTGAGCTGGGCCGGCGATGATCCAAACCGCGAAGGCCTGCTCGATACGCCCAAGCGGGTGGGGCGCGCATGGCTGGAATATTGCGCGGGATACAAGGAAGACCCGGCGATTCATCTCACGCGCCAGTTCACCGAGGTGGGCGGCTACGACGAGATCGTGCTGCTAAAGAACATTCCCTTCCAGTCGCATTGCGAACACCACATGGCGCCGATCACCGGCAAGGCGGCGATCGCCTATTTGCCCAAAACCAAGGTGGTTGGCATCTCCAAGCTCGCGCGCGTGCTCCACGGTTATGCCAACCGGCTGCAGATTCAGGAGCGCCTGACTGCCGAGGTGGCGCAATGTATTTGGGACAACCTCGACCCGCACGGCGTCGCGGTGGTGATCGAGGCCGAGCACGGCTGCATGACCGGCCGCGGGGTCAAGACCCACGGCGTCGGCATGGTGACGAGCCGAATGCTCGGCTGCTTCCTCGATGATCACGGCAGCCGCAAGGAAGCCATGAGCCTGATGGGCTATTGAACGGGCGTAAACCTGCAGGAAGTGGCACACTAATGCTGCTCACTATGGCTTGCGGAAATTGCAATCCTAAGAGGTAGAACGCTCCGGGCCGCGATGATAATTTGCATCTTCGACGGTCGAAAAGGCCGCGTTAAGTAGGAGAGCATTTGTCATGATGAAACGTGCCTTTGTCGGCGCAGTGTTGGCTGCATGTGCCGCTTCGCCTGCCTTCGCGCTCAAATATGATTTGGTGATCGACCACGCCGCAGGGCCGATTGCTGCAGATTACCGCGGTGAGGTAACCATTGAGACGAAGCAGGTCGGGACCGTGGGTGTGGCGGGTCGGCCTTGTACGCTGCGCTGCCAGTGGACCGCCTCGCTCAATGTCCAGCGGGTCGGCAAACTGGGCGCCGCACTTAGCTCGCGCCGCACACTGACCAGTGAGGATGTCACAAGCGGGTTCAAGCCGGGCTGGTACCCAGTCAATCCCGCAGCGCTCGACAAATTGGTCGATGCCCGCGACGCGCGTTTCCAGGCTGCGATGTTGGAGCTGGTCGCACAGGACCGAGCGGCGCTTCTGGCCGAGGCCGACACCCTCACCACACGCGGCTGATTCGCCCGTTTATAAAAAGGAGCGCCCCGCAAGGGACGCCCCTTTTTCGTGTCAGTGGCGGCTGCGTCTCAGAGCTGGCCGAGCAGGTGATCCGCGCTCGAGACCTTGAAGTCGCCCGGTTCTTCGACGTTGATCTGTTCGACCACACCGTCGTTGATCACCATCGAAAAGCGCTGCCCGCGTGTGCCCATGCCAAAGCCTGAGCCGTCCATGGTGAGGCCGACAGCCTGCACGAAGTCGGCATTGCCGTCAGCAAGCATGGTAATGTCGTCCGAACCTTGCGCCTTGTTCCAGGCGCCCATAACGAAGGCGTCGTTGACCGCGGTGCCGACGATCTCGTCGATGCCCTTGGCCTTCAGGTCGGCGGCTTTGTCGACGAAGCCTGGAAGGTGCTTGGCCGAGCAGGTCGGGGTGAATGCGCCCGGGACGGAGAACAGCGCGACCTTCTTGCCGGCGAAGTATTCGGAGGACTTGACCGCCTGCGGCCCTTCCGCGGTGGCTTTGATGAGGGTAACCTCGGGGATCTTGTCGCCAACGGAAATGGTCATGTGCTGTGCATCCTTGTGCAAGGGAGAGTGTCCGGAGTGCTCTATAACGGGTGACCCGTAAGGGGCAACAAATAGACATATAAAGATAAGTTTATATTTGCCCTTTGATGCATCGCTCGCTACGGCGTGTTTCAGCAACTTACCCCCAAGCGCCCCGACGCGCAGGAGACAACAACATGGCTACCCTCGCTGCCAACTCGACAACCGAATATGTCATCAAGGACATCGCGCTCGCCCATTTCGGCCGCGACGAGATCATGATCGCCGAGACCGAAATGCCCGGCCTGATGGCGCTGCGCGAGGAATACGGCTCGGCGCAGCCGCTCAAGGGCGCGCGCATCACTGGCTCACTGCACATGACCATCCAGACCGCCGTGCTCATCGAGACACTTGTCGCACTCGGCGCAGAAGTGCGCTGGGCGACCTGCAACATCTTTTCGACTCAGGACCACGCCGCTGCCGCCATCGCGCAGGCCGGTATTCCGGTGTTCGCGATCAAGGGCGAGACGCTGGCCGAGTATTGGGATTACGTCGGCCGCATCTTCGACTGGGCAACTGAGGATGACCTCGACCTCACCTGCAACCTGATCCTCGATGATGGCGGCGACGCCACCATGTTCGCTCTGTGGGGCGCACGCATCGAAGCGGGCGAGGAAATGGGTGAGCCGACCAACGCCGAGGAAATCGAATTCCAGCGCGCGCTGAAGGCCTTCGTTTCCGCCCGTCCGGGCTACCTGACCAAGACCGTCAAGGCGATCAAGGGCGTTTCGGAAGAGACCACGACCGGCGTGATGCGTCTCTATCAGATCGCCAAGCAGGGCAAGCTCCCCTTCCCGGCGATCAACGTGAACGATTCGGTGACCAAGTCGAAGTTCGACAACCTCTATGGTTGCAAGGAATCGCTGGTCGACGCGATCCGCCGTGCAACCGACGTGATGCTGGCCGGCAAGGTCGCCTGCGTCGCGGGCTACGGCGACGTCGGCAAGGGTTCGGCAGCCTCGCTGCGTGACGGCGGCGCGCGCGTCATGGTTACCGAGATCGACCCGATCTGCGCGCTTCAGGCCGCGATGGACGGCTTCGAGGTCGTCACCATGGAAGACGCCGTAAAGCGCGCCGACATCTTCGTTACCGCCACTGGCAACGAAGACGTTATCACTGCCGAGCACATGATGAACATGAAGCCGATGGCGATCGTCAGCAACATCGGCCACTTCGACAGCGAGATCCAGATCTCTGCGCTTTCCAACTACAACTGGAAAGAAATCAAGGAAGGCACCGACATCGTCACCTTCCCGGATGGCAAGTCGATCATCATCCTCGCCAAGGGCCGCCTGGTGAACCTCGGCTGCGCCACCGGCCACCCTAGCTTCGTGATGAGCGCGAGCTTCACCAACCAGACCCTGGCGCAGATCGAGCTGTTCACTAAGTCGGACGAATACCAGAACGACGTCTACGTCCTGCCCAAGCACCTCGATGAGAAGGTTGCGTCGCTTCACCTCGAAAAGCTGGGCGTAAAGCTGACACAACTCAGTAACAAGCAGGCAAGCTACATCGGCGTGCCGCAGGCTGGTCCGTACAAGCCCGACCACTACCGCTACTGATTGGCGCGGCTGATCTGGCGAAACCGCCTGCTCCGCCCCGAATTAACACGGGGTTGGGGGCGGGCGGGTTCGTTACCGTTGCGCTCGCGCGCGCACGCGCATAGCGGATAAGGGATGGAAGTGTCGTCGCTCTCGCTTGTGCTGATCGCGGTCGTGCTTGCCGCTTGGGCGGTAGGCGCGGCGATGGTGGTGATCCGAGCCAACCGTGGCGTTAAACGCGCCAAGGCGATGCGCACCAGCCTCAAACGCATGCAGACCCTGCTCGACGTCGCCCCGGCGTTGCCGCTGCTGGTGCGGGTCGATGGGCGGATCGAGGCATCGGACAAGCTGGCGCGGATGCTCGGGCTGCCGGCGATGCCTAAATACCTTTCCGAACTTGCTGCCCCGCCCGGTCAGGCCAAGGCGGGCGGGCTGGCGCAGGGACAGCTCGACCAGCTCTGGACGAAGATCCAGACCACCCAGAAAAGCGCCGCGCCGTTCCGGATGGCGATCAACCTGCCCGGCTCGCAGCGCAGCCTCGCGCTGTACGGCACACTTGCCGATCCGCAGGTCTCGCCCGGCGGCGCGGCGCTGGTGTGGGTCTTTGACTTCACCGAGAGCCATGGCGAGATGGCCCGCCTGCGCGCCGCCGCGTCGCGCGCCACCGGCGATTTCGCCGCGCTCGTTGGCCTGATCGAGGCCGCGCCCATGCCGATGTGGGTCCGCGACGCCGAACTCAAGCTCCAGCTCGTCAATCAGGCTTATGTCGATGCCGTCGGCGCGATTGACGCGCCCGAAGTGGTGCAGGGCCAAATCGAATTGCTCGAGCCCGAGGACAGCCGCTCGCCCGGCGACATTGCTCGCGCCAGCCTCGAAAGCCAGAACAAGTCCGAGCGCATCGTCGCTGCCACTATCCACGGAGCGCGGCGCACGTTGAGGGTCAGCGACCTGCCATTGGGGCAGGAGGGCGTGGCGGGCTATGCCATCGACATCGAAGAACAACAGCAGGTCGAGCGCGAATTCCGCGCCTTCCGCGATGCTCAGCGCGCGCTGCTCGACCAGCTTTCGGTCGGGGTTGCGCTGTTCGACGACGAGGAGCGGCTGACCTTTGCCAACCGCCCGTTCCGCCGGCTGTTCTCGCTCACCGATGACGCGGTCGAGGCGCACACCCCCTTCGAGCGCTTCCTCGCCGAAGCCCGCGAGCGTGGCCGCACGCCCGAAGTGCGCGACTTCCCGGAATGGCGGCGCGAGCGGACGGCGTGGTTCGGGATGCGCAATTCGCTAGAAGAGGCATGGCCGCTACCCGGCGGTACGCACCTGCGCGTCGTCGCCCAGCCGATGCCGGACGGCGGCCTCGTGCTGATCACCGAGGACCGCACCGAGAGTCTCGCGCTCTCCGCGGTCCGCGACACGCTGCTGCGCACCCGCACCGCAACGCTCGACAGCCTGTTCGAGGCGCTGGCGATCTTCGCGCCCGACGGGTCGGTACAACTCTGGAACCGCAGCTTCGCGGGCACTTGGGGCCTCGCTACCGATCTCCTCGACCGCCACCCGAGCGCCGATGAGCTGCTGAGCGCTATCGGCCGCAACCTTGTCCGTCCTGAAGAAGCTAGCCTGATCGGTGCTGCGGTGCGCGCAGCGACGCTCGACCGGCGTGAGAAGGAGGGCAGGGTGGACCTCGCCGACGGGCGCACACTGCGCTTTGCCGGCATTCCGCTGCCCGACGGCAACGGGCTCCTCACGGTGCTCGACATTACCGCCTCGCAAAAGGCCGAACAGGCCCTGCGCGAACGTGCCGAGGCGCTGGAGGAGGCCGACGGAGTCAAGGCGCGCTTCCTCGCCAACATGTCGTATGAATTCCGCACGCCTCTCACCACCATAGGCGGTTATGCCGAGCTGTTGAAGAGCGGCGCAGCGGCGGATCCGGCGGCGGCCAGCGAATATGTCGATGCGATCCTCAGCGCGGTCGAGCGCCTGACCGAGCAGGTCGAGAACGTGCTCGATCTGTCGCAAAGCGAGGCCGGGTTGCTGCCGATCCGCAAGGAACGCCTCGATGTGCTCGATTTCCTCACCACGCTGGTGCGCGAGCGCGAAGCGGCGATTGTCGCAGCGGGGCTGAGCCTCGACTTGAAGGGCCGCCGCGGGCGGGTGATAGAGGCCGACCCGCGCCAGATGGGACGCGCGTTCGGCAATCTGCTCGACAACGCTATCACCCACACCCCCGAGGGCGGGCGTATCGTCATCGAGATCAAGAGAGCCCCGGAAGGTGCCGATTGGGGGCTGGAGGTCAGCATCGCCGACAATGGCCGAGGGATGAGCACGCAGGAACTGGCGCGCGCACAGGGCGGGCTCAAGCCGAGCGGTGAAGGCGCTCCGGAGCGCCGCACGGGCCTCGGCATCCCGCTCGCCCGCCAGCTCATCGCCGCGCATGAGGGGACGCTCGAGATCGTCAGCCGAAAAGGCGCGGGCACCGTGGCGACGATCCGTCTGCCGTGAACGAGACGCTCGAAGCCCTTCCGGACCTCGCGGCGATGGCGGCCTATGGCGAGCGTATCGCCGAGCGGCTGCAGGCAGGTGATGTTGTGGCGCTAACAGGCGGGCTGGGAGCGGGCAAGACCACGCTGGCGCGCAGCATCCTCGCCGCGCTCGGCCATGATGGCGAAGTTCCTTCACCGACCTTCACCATCATCGAGACCTATGATTCTCCGTCGCTGCGCCTTGCTGTTGTTCATGCCGATTTTTATCGACTCGAGGACCCGTCCGAACTCGCCGAGATCGGCCTCGACGATTACCGCAAGGGCGCGGTACTGCTGGCCGAGTGGCCCGATCATGCGGGCGGCTTCCACCGTGAACCGGGTTGCCTAGCGATCGCCATAGAGTCCGTGGGAGAAAGCGGAGAAGGCGGACGGATTGCGATTGCCCGGGGCGGGGCGGATTGGGTAGGGCGCATGCCATGAGCGAACTGCCCGAAGGTCTTGCCGAATTCACCGCCCGCGCCGGATGGGCCGACGCCGCCGTCGAGCCGCTGCCGGGCGATGCCTCGTTCCGCCGCTATTTCCGACTTGTCCGCAAGAGCGCCGAGAGCGCGATGCTGATGCACGCGCCGCCGCCGCACGAGGACCCCGCGCCCTTCCTCCATGTCGCGCATTGGCTGAACGCCGGCGGCATGCGCGCGCCTGCGATTATCGACTCCGACCCGCAAGCTGGCTGGGTGCTGACCGAGGATTTCGGCAACGACCGGATGCGCGACTGGCTCGACCTGAACCCGAAGGACGAACGCGCCGCGTATGAGTCCGCGGTCGAGGCGCTCGCGGCGCTCCACCGCCTGCCGCCGGGCCCCTTCGCGCCTTACGACATGGCGGTTTATCAGCGCGAAGCGGCGCTGCTGACCGAGTGGTACTGCCCGGCGCAGGGTCTTGAGGTCGATACGGAAGGCTATGCCACGGCGTGGGCCGAAGTGCTCGCCCCCGTGCTCGCGCGGCAGAACCCCGGCGTCACCGTGCTGCGCGACTACCATGCCGAGAACATCATGCTGCTCGGCGGCAAGGCCAGTGCGCCGCAGGGCTTGATCGACTTCCAGGACGCCCTCGTCGGCCACCCGGCCTACGACCTCGTCTCGCTCCTCCAGGATGCGCGGCGCGATGTGGCGGTGGACCTCGAGACCGCAATGCTGGTGCATTACGCCCATCATGCAGGAGTGACGGACGACGATTTCATCGCCGACTACGCGACGCTGGGTGCGCAGCGGAACGCCAAGATCGTGGGCATCTTCACCCGGCTTGACCGGCGCGATGGCAAACCGCGCTATCTGGCGATGATCCCGCGGGTATGGGCCGCGCTCGAAAGCGATCTTGGGCACCCAGCGCTTGAGCCTGTGGCGCGCTGGTTCGATGCCAATGTCCCCGAGGCGTTGCGCGCGGGGAACGGGGCCTCCGCCGAATGAGCACTTCGCCGCTCGCCTCTGACACCGCGATGATCCTCGCTGCCGGGCTCGGCAAGCGGATGCGTCCGCTCACCGCCAGCCAGCCCAAGCCGCTGGTGCGCGTCGCGGGCAAGGCGCTGATCGACCACGCGCTCGATCGTCTTGATGAGGCGGGAATCGCAAAAGCCGTTGTCAACGTCCACTACCTCGCCGACGCGCTCGAGGTCCATGTGCTCGCCCGCAGCACGCCCCAAGTGACTGTCTCGGATGAGCGCGCGCTGCTGCTCGAGACCGGGGGCGGGATGGTCAAGGCGTTTGCGAACTTGCCCGACCCCTTCTTCGCATTGAACGCCGACAACATCTGGCTCGACGGGCCCAAGAGCGCTTTCCACGACCTCTCGCGCCGCTGGAACGCTGACGCGATGGACGCGCTGCTGCTGCTCGTGCCTCACGCGCGGGCAGAGAATTTTCGCGGTCCGGGCGACTTCCACATGGACCCGCTGGGGCGCCTTTCGCGCCGCCGCGACGGTCGGATTGCGCCCTTCATCTACACCGGCATCCAGCTCGTCTCACACCGCCTGCTGCGTGATGCGCCCGAGGGGCCGTTCTCGACTAACATCCTTTGGAACCGGGCGATGGCGCAGGAGCGGCTTTACGGGCTCTCCTTCACCGGACGGTGGTTCGAGGTTGGCACGCCGCAGGCGATCCGCCCCACCGAGGAGGCGTTGCTGGGTGGCTGAACCGCGCAAGCCAGGACCACTGGTCTATTCGATCGCCGCGCATCGCGGTTTCGCCGATGCCTTAGTGGCGGGTCTGGTGCCGCGCTACCGCGAGGACGGCTTCGGTCTTGCCCGTCTGACCCTGCTGGTGCCCTCCAGCCGCGCCGCGCGCACGCTGTCGGAAGCGTTCATCCGCCACGCGGGGGAAGCGGGCGAGGGCGGCTTGCTGATGCCGCGCATGATTGCGGTCGGCGATCTTGATCTTGACGAGAAGCTGGGCGCGGCGCTCGATCCGCTCGGTGCGAGTGATATTCCGCCCGCCTGTGATCCGGTGCGCCGCTGGCTGACATTGGGCCGTTTGATCGCCGAGGAGCGCGCAAGCGATAGCATGGAGCCTCTGCCGGGGCGAGCAAGGCTCAATCTCGCGCGCGAGATGGCGCGCACGATCGATCGGCTGCTGGTCGAGGAGAAGACCTTCGAAGACCTGCTGAGCGAGCCGGTCAGGGACAGCGTGGCGGGTCTGGCAAGCCACTGGGAGCGCTCGATCCGCCTATTCGCCCGCGTCAATGTGCGCTGGCAGATGGAATTGACGGAACGCGGTGAGGTCGATTCGGCGACCCGGCGCAACCTCCTGTTTAAGCGCGCCGCGCGCCGCTGGAAGGAAGCCCCGCCTGCGCATCCGATCGTCGCCGCTGGGGTCACCAGCGCTTCGCCCGCACTCGCGCGGCTGCTGCGGGTGGTGGCGGAGGTGCCCGATGGCGCGGTGGTGTTACCCGATCTTGACCTCGCAATGGATAACGCCGCCTGGGACGAACTCGGTCTTGCCGGAGCAGCCGACGAGCCGGGCGGCTCGGTGTTCGGCTCGGGCGATGCTTTGACGCACCCTCAGTATCATCTGAAGCTCTTGCTCAATCGCATGGGCGTGAACCGCGCTGAAGTGCAGCCCTGGCACCGCCGCGGGATCGCCGCGGCCGAACCGCAGCGCAGCCGCGCGATCTCCTCGCTGTTCCTCCCGCCGCAGGCGAGCCGGGCATGGATCGGGCTCGATGCGGACCGGCGCCGGCTCGATGGGGTGCGCCTGATGGCGGCCACAACCATCGAGGAGGAGGCGCAGGGCATCGCCTTGCTTGTGCGTGAAGCGCTCGAGCAACCCGAGAAGCGCGTCGCGGTGGTCACTGCTGACCGCGGCCTCGCGCGGCGCGTGGCGCAGCATCTCCAGCGCTGGAACATCACCGCCGACGATTCCGCGGGTCGCCCGCTGGCGCTCACTCCGGCAGGACGATTGTTCGGGCTGCTCGCCGAGATTGCCGCGAACGGCGCCGATCCAGCGCGGCTCGTTTCCGCTTTGGGTCACCCGCTGGTGCACGGTTGGGACGACGAGGCGCGGCGTGCGTGGCTCAAGGGCCTGCGCGCTTTCGACCGCGAGCTTCGCGGCCCAGCCGTCGCGCCCGGCGTGGAGCCCCTGCGCAAAGCCGCCACTAAGGCTCAGGTTGCCGAATGGTGGGACGAGGCCGAAGCGCTGGTCACGCCGCTTTGCGAATGGCCGCGCGAGATTGCACTTGGCGAAGCGCTCGAAAAGCTCTCCGCGGCGGCCGAGGTCTTTGCCCGCACCGCCATATGGGAGCGCGAAGACGGGCGCGCGCTGGGCACGATAGTGGAGGAGTTGCGCAGCCAAGCGCAGGAGCTTGGCACTATCATCGAGACTGCCGACCTAGGCGGCGTGCTGCGCGATGCGATGGAGGCTGTCGCGGTGCGCCCCGGCTATGGCGGCCATCCGCGCGTCGCCATCTACGGGCTTCTTGAGGCGCGCATCGCCCGCGCCGACCTCGTGATCTGCGGCGGGCTCAACGAAGGGAGTTGGCCGCAGCCGCCCGGCGCCGACGCGCTGCTTGCGCCCGCCATTCTGCGGACGCTGGGCGTGCCGGGGGCCGAGTTTCGCATCGGCCTTGCCGCGCATGATCTGGCCGGCGCGATGGGCGCCCCGCAGGTTATCCTGAGCCGGAGCCTTCGCGATGCCGAGGGGCCGACGCTGCCGTCGCGCTTCCTGCTGCGCGTCGAGGCGCTGCTGGGCGACGATCTCGACAAGGAGCACCGCGAGAAAGCGATCCCGGCGTTGCTGCCGCATCTCGACCGGCTGCGGCCGGCTGCCGGTCCCTATCCGCGCCCCGCACCCGATCCTTCGCCGGAATTGCGCGACGTGACCATCAGCGTCACCGCGCTCGACCGGCTGCTGGGTGACCCGTACCAGTTCTACGCGCAGGCGATCCTCGGCCTCAAGCAGCTCCAGCCGCTATCCAACGATCCGTTCAGCGACCCGGCGCTGCGGGGAACGCTTGTGCATGACATCCTCGATAAGTGGCATAAGGCAAAAGCTGCCGACCCCGCCGTCGCGCTCGCGCCGTTTGCGGCCGCGCATTTTGAGGCCGAGCGCGTCCACCCGCTGTTTCGCGCGCTGTGGCAGCCGCGTCTGATCGCGGGTTTCCATCGGTTCGAGGCATGGATCGCCGAAGCTGAACCGGAAGGCCGCAAGGTGCTAGCCAGCGAGATATCGGGCGAGATGATCTTCGACGGGGTGAAGGTGATGGGCCGCGCTGACCGGATCGACCGGCTCGCAGACGGCAGCCTAGCGATCATCGACTACAAAACCGGAACCGTGCCGACCAAGGCGCAGGTCGAGAAGGGCTTCGCCTTGCAGCTCGGTCTTCTCGGGCTGATTGCCCAGCACGGTCGCTTTGCCGACAAGAAGACGGGCGAGGTGGCCGAAGGCGAAGCGACCAAATTCGAATATTGGTCGTTTAAGAAGGACGACGGTTTCGGCAAGCGCGACAGCCCGATGAAGCTCTCCTCGCGTGAGAGCGGTCTGCTCCCCGAAAAATTCCTTCCGCACCACCGGCTCAAACTTGGCGAGGCGATCCGGCGATACATCAAGGGCACCGATCCCTTCACCGCGCGCGAAAACCCGGACTACAAGGGCTATTCCGATTACGACCAGCTAATGCGGCTCGAGGAATGGCTGGTGCGCCTCACTGACAAGGAGGCCGAAGCATGAGCGGCGGAAACGGCCTCGTCTTCCCGCTTCAGAACAACCAGCTGCTGGCGGCGGACCCCGAGGACAATGTCTGGCTCTCTGCCTCGGCGGGGACGGGCAAGACGCAAGTGCTCTCCGCCCGCGTGCTGCGGCTATTGCTGCGCGAGGACGTGGCGCCTTCGCAGATCCTGTGCCTCACCTTTACCAAGGCGGGCGCGGCGGAGATGGCGAACCGCATCAACGCGGTGCTGGCGCGCTGGGTGCGGCTGCCGTCGACCGTGCTGGCGAAGGAGTTGGGCTACCTCGGCGCGGATTTCGACCCCGTTACGCAGGAACGTGCGCGCAGCCTGTTTGCGAGCGTGCTCGATTGCCCCAGCGGCGGGCTCAGGATCGACACCATCCATGCTTTTGCGCAGTTCCTGATCGGCAACTTCCCCGAGGAAGCAGGCCTTGCGCCGGGCACGCGGGTGATGGACGACCGCAGCCGCGAAATGCTCGCGCGCGAGGTGCTGACCGACCTCTTCGAGGAAGCCGAGCGCACCAATGATGTCCGCGTGCTTGACGGCATCAAGCTGTTCACCACGCGCAAGGATCCTGCGGCCCTGCACAAGTGGCTGATGCGCGCTGCCGATGCGTATGAATTGTGGGAGGGTGCGGGAAGCTGGCAATCGCCGATGGCTGCAAGGGTGTGCCAGACTTTGGGGATGCCCGCCGATGCGGATGAAGCGTGGGCGAGCGATGTGCTGCACCCGGACCTGTTCCCCGACGACGTACTGATGGCGATGCTCCCGGCACTGGACGGCTGGAACGCTAAAACGGGCCTTGAGGCTGCAGCCTTCGTGCGACAATGGCTGACGCTGGCTGTCCCGGATCGGATCCCTGCGGTGGCAGTTTTCCGCAAGACCTTACTGAAGGCCGACGGAGAGCCTCGCATCATGCAAGGCGCCGCCAAGCTCGATCCGCTCTTCACCCGCCACCAAGAAGACATCGCCGAGGCGCTGGGCGAATACGAACGCCGCCGCGCGCTGCTCGTCTGCGCCGAGATCGTCACCAGTGCGCTCGAGATCGGGCGCGCTTTTGCTACCCGCTGGGAATCTCGCAAGGCGCGCGAAGGCCTGCTCGATTTCAGCGATCTGATTCGCAAGGCCGCCAAGCTGCTCGGAAACTCCGAGGCCGCCGACTGGATCCGCTACAAGCTCGACCGCCACTTTGACCACATCCTGATCGACGAGGCGCAGGACACCAACCAGAGCCAGTGGGACATCGTCGAGGCGCTGATCGACGACTTCTTCGCCGGTGAGGGCGCGCGCGGCGACAAGCTACGCACGATCTTCACCGTGGGTGATTACAAGCAGGCGATCTTCGGCTTCCAAGGCACCAGCCCCGAGAACTTCGCCCGGGCCAAGCAGCGAGTCCACGCCCGCATCGAAGCTGCACGCGAGGGCATCCGGTCAAGCCGCGTCAACCGGCGTGAGCCGGGCTGGCAGGACCTCGACCTTGGCCGCTCGTTCCGCACCGCGCACATCGTGCTCGGCTTCGTCAATAGTGTGATCGGGATGCTCGGGTTCGGGGAGTTCGGACTCGACAAGGAACCCGCCGAGCACGTCGGCGACAATCGTCCCGGGCTTGTCACGCTGTGGCCGCCAGTAAGGCCCGACAAGGCCGACAAGGACGACGACGAAAACGGCTCCGAAAATGGGGCAGAGAACGGAGAAGAAGGCCGCGACTGGCTGCCGCGCCACGACACCCTGCTTGCACAGAACATAGCCGATCAGGTCCACCGCTGGGTGAGCGGGACGGAGTCTTTCGTGCTTTCTAAGGGTACCCGCCGCCATGCGCATGCCGGAGACATCTTGGTGCTGGTGCGGCAGAGAAAGGAGCTTGCGGCGCAGATCGTCGCCAAGCTCTATGCCAAGGGCGTGCCAGTGGCAGGGGTCGACCGGTTGCGTCTCGGCGCGCCGCTGGCGGTAAAGGACGTGATGTCGGCGCTGCGCTTTGCCGCGCAGCCGCAGGACGACCTGAGCCTCGCCAACCTGCTCGCCTCGCCGCTGATCGGCTGGACGCAGGATGATCTCCTCGCTTACGTGCCGCGGCCCGACAAGGTGCGGCTGTGGGAGCACCTCAAGCGCAACGACGCTCCGGCTTTCGTGGCCGAGTCCGCCGACCAGTTGCGTGAACTTCTGCGCCGCACCGACTACCAGACCCCGCAGGCGTTGATCGCGTGGGTCCTGACCGGATCTTGGCAGGGTCGCGCGCGGCTGGTCGAAAGGCTGGGCGCCGAGGCCAATGACCCGCTCGACGAACTCTTAAACGCCGCCTTCGCTTACGAGGCTAAACACTGGCCCAGCCTTGCCGGCTTCATCGCCTGGTTCGATGCCGGGACAGCGGACCTCAAGCGTGATTCCGACAGCGCCAGCGGGCAGGTGCGGGTGATGACTGTGCACGGCTCGAAGGGGCTTCAGGCGCCGATCGTGATCCTCGCCGATGCCGCCGGCGCGCCGGGGGAGGCGGGCGACCTGGCGCTGGAGGATGATCCGCTCGAACTGAAGCCTGGCCGCAAGCGCGAAGTGCCGCTCCCGCCGCTTGGCAAGGACGAGAAGAAGGGCCGCATCGCCGAGGCCGAAGAGGCCAAGAAGCGGGCTGTGCTGCAGGAGCATTGGCGGCTGCTTTATGTCGCGATGACACGCGCCGAGGAGGCGCTGTTCATCGGCGGGTCGTTGAACAAGAACGAAGCGAAGAAGGGCGAGCCGCACGCCGACAGCTGGTATGCCCGCCTCGTCCCGCTGTTCGAGGGTGAGGAGCTCCACGATCTCACATGGGGCTGGCGTAAGGAATGGGGCGAGCGCGCCGAGCCACTGGTGCCGGACGACGGCGCGGGGGCGGGCGACGCAGCCCCCTTCGCACTGCCGCTTTGGGCGACCACTCCGATCGGCGCCGAGCCGCGCCTGCCGCGCCCACTTGCGCCGTCCAGTGCCGGCGAGGACAAGGGCGGTGAGCCGCCGCTCCCGCCCGAGGCCGCACGCCACGCCGCGCGCCGGGGGAGCCTGATCCACGCGCTGCTCGAACGCTTGCCCGATCTGCCCCTTGCCGAGCGTGAGAACGCGGCGCAGCGTTGGCTTGAGCGGCAGGCTGGCGATCTTGCGCCCGAGCTAAGGGACGAGATGCTGGGCGCCGCGCTCACCGTGATCGACCACCCCGACTTTGCGGCGATATTCTCAGCTCAGGCGCTCGCAGAAGTGCCGCTTGCCGCGACGGTGGGCGGGGTGGTGGTCGCGGGCACGGCCGACCGCTTGCTGATCGAGGAGGGCCGAATTACGGTCGTCGACTTCAAGACCACCCGCCGCCCGCCCGCCGCATCGGCAGAGGTTCCGGTCGCCACCTTGCGCCAGATGGCGGCCTATGTCGCGGCGCTTGAGGCGATCTATCCGGGCCGAGAAGTGCGCGCAGGGGTGCTTTACACCCACGCTCCGGTGCTTTTCGAGCTCGCAAGCGAGACATTGGAGCTACACAAGAAGGCGTTGCAGACAGCGCAGCAATCCTTGTTGCTTCCGGATATTGAGTGAATAGCCACGCACACTAGATTGCAATCGTGTGGCCGGCGCTCTTATGGTCCGGCAAAAGGAGATTACGACAATGGCGACCATCAACGTGACCGATGCGAGCTTCGCAGCCGATGTGCTGGGAAGCGACACCCCGGTGCTGGTCGATTTCTGGGCTGACTGGTGCGGACCGTGCAAGATGATCGCGCCCGCGCTTGAGGAAATCAGTGAGGAGCTTGCAGGCCAAGTGAAGATCGCCAAGATCGACATCATGGAGAATATCGACATCGCCGCGCAGATGGGTGTGCAGTCGATTCCGCTGATGGTGTTGTTCAAGAACGGCGAGGCGGTCGCGCGCAAGCTGGGCGCAGCGCCCAAGGGCCAGCTCAAGGCGTGGCTCGAAAGCGAGCTTTAGGCGCCTAACGTCGTCCTTGTCCGGATCCGGCACCGCTTGCCAAGTGCGATCCCGGACCAAATCTAGGGTAATGGTTGCGGTTTAAGCCATCACACGCGTCACAAATTCGTCCCAGATTGCGGGGCTGGACGCGCCGACGAGACCTTTGAGAGTGTCGTCCCTGCCATGCTCGTCCACGCGGTACGGGCTGCCGTCGAGCCGCGCCGCCTTGCCGCCGGCTTCGTTGAGCCACAGCACCCCTGCCGCGTGATCCCATGCTAGCGTGCGTTTGAAGCTCGAAATGTCGTTCTCACCCAGGGCAAGGCGCGGGTATTGCTCGGCGGCGCAGCGCGGGATGTCGACTAGCGTGTAGTGGGGCGCAAGCTTCGTATCGACCATTGCCGATTGCTCGGGGGTGAGGAAGATCCGGCTCACCGCAGTCACAGGTGGCTGCTGCCCGGTGGTGCGGGCGGTGACATGCTCTCCATCGACGAAAGCACCTTCGCCGCGCCGGGCATGGCAGAAGCGGTCCTTAATTGGATCGTAGATCCATCCCGCCACCGCCACGCCCGCGTCGGCGAGGGCGACGATGATCCCGAACGGTTCCTTGCCTTCTGCGAAGTTGGCGGTGCCGTCGAGCGGGTCGATGATCCAGCACTGGGCGGCGAGGTGATCGAGCACGCTTTTGTCGGCGTGGACCGCCTCCTCGCCGACCACCGCGATGCCGGGGGCGAGCTTGGTCAGCGCCTCAGTCAGGAAGGCCTCGATCTCGCGGTCGACGATGGTCACGGGATCGTCGGCGGCTTTCATCTCGACTTCGCCCGCCGCAAGGTTGCGGAAGCGCGGCAGCATCGAACGCTGCGCGGCAAAGCGCATCAAGTCGCGGATCTCTTCATCCAGCGCGCTCACGAACGATAGTCGGCGTTGATCGCGATGTAGCCGTGTGTCAGGTCGCAGGTCCACACGGTGGCGCGGCCCTCCGCAAGCCCGAGATCGACGGCGATGTCGATGTCCTCGCCCTTGAGGTGTACGGCTACCGGGGCCTCGTCATACCCTTCGACCGGCACGCCGTTCTTCGCTGTCCAGATGCCGCCGAACGCGATCGAGAGCCGGTCGCGGTCGGCGGGCTCGCCCGCTTTGCCCACCGCCATGACGACGCGCCCCCAGTTGGCGTCCTCGCCCGCGATCGCAGTCTTCACCAGCGGCGAATTGGCGATGGCAAGGCCGATGCGCCGCGCGCTGTCGTCGCTTGCCGCGCCCGAGACGCGGATGGTGACGAACTTGCGAGCGCCTTCCCCATCGCGCACTACGAGTTGGGCCAGCGCTCGGCACACGTCGGCGAGCGCGGCGGCGAAGGCATCAGCGCCGGGGCTGCGCCAGCTTTCGATCCGCGCATTGCCCGCTTTGGCTGTGGCAAACACCATCACAGTGTCACTGGTCGATGTGTCGCCATCGACCGTGATGCAGGAGAAGGTCGCGGCATTGGCGCGATCGAGGGCCTCTTGCAGGAAGGCAGGAGCGACATCGGCATCGGTAAAGATGTAGCCGAGCATGGTCGCCATATCGGGAGCGATCATCCCTGAGCCCTTGATGATCCCGGCGAGTTCCACCCGCCTGTCGCCGACCATTGCCGAGGCACCCGCGCCCTTGGCAAAGGTGTCGGTGGTGCCGATCGCGTTCGCTGCATCTTCCCAGCCACAGGGTTCTGCAACGAGCGCGGCGGCAATCCCGGCCCGCGCCTTGTCAATGGGGAGCGGCACGCCGATCACACCGGTCGAGGAGACGAACACCTCCTCGCGCGCGCAGCCAAGCGCCTCGCCGACCTGGCTCACGATCGCTTCCACCGCCTCGCGCCCACGATAGCCAGTGAAGGCGTTGGAGTTGCCCGCGTTGACGATTAGCGCCCGCGCGCGGCCCTGTTTGACCGCCTCGCGCCCGAGTTCGACCTCAGAGGACGCACACGCGCTTTTGGTAAAGACGCCCGCGATGCTGGTGCCTGTCGCAAGCTCGGCGAAGGTCAGGTCGCAGCGGTCCCACGTCTTGTAGTGCGCCCGCGCCGCGCGCAGCGTTACGCCCGCAATCGGGGGCATGGCGGGGAAGGGCCGGGCGAGAGGAGAGCGGTCGATATCCATGAAACGCGGCTCTAGAAGCGGGAAGGGTCGCAGTAAATCGGCAAAGCAGGTGGACGAAACGTTTGCGATTGCTTATCTGTAATCACGATGACCCGGCGTCTCCTTGCCTTTCTGGCGCTGCTTGCCAGCCTTGTCGCTCTGGGCGGCACGGCGCAGGCGTCGTTGGCCGAGGCGTTGGCGTGCAACTCCAGTATCGCTGCGGCGAGCGGGGACGAAGCAGCCAAGGCCGAAAGCGTTGCGGTGCAACCTGCGCCCTCGACGATCCAAGCTACCCGGGCTGCCGAAACACCGTGTCCGCCGCCTGCCGTTCCGCGGTCGCTGCGGCTTCCGGTCCTGATGGGTATCGAACGCGCTTACGAATAGGCGAGGACCGCCTTTTTCCATCGTGTTCTCGCGCGCGCCGGGCTCAATGCTGCGCGCTTTCTCCTCATAAACTGTTCGCTGGCCCCCCGACGGGCCGCTGCTCGACCAGAGGTTTCCCCACATGTTCAATTCTATCGTCAAATCGGTCTTCGGTTCCTCCAACGACCGTTACATCAAGGCCGCACACAAGATCGTGGCGCAGGTCAACGCGCTTGAGTCCGAAATCCAAGCGCTCTCTGACGAGCAGCTGCAAGCCCAGACCGACAAGCTGCGCGGCCTCGTCGATGCCGGTTCCAGCCTCGACGACATCCTCCCCGAAGCCTTCGCCACGGTGCGCGAGGCTGCGGTGCGCGTATTCGGGATGCGTCACTTTGATGTTCAGCTGATCGGCGGCCTTGTGCTCCACCGCGGCGAAATCGCCGAGATGCGCACCGGTGAGGGCAAGACGCTGATGGCGACGCTCGCGGTCTATCTCAATGCGCTGGAGGGCAAGGGTGTCCACGTCGTCACCGTCAACGATTACCTCGCGCGCCGCGACGCGGCAGAGATGGGCCGGCTTTACAACTGGCTCGGGCTGAACGTGGGTGTGATCGTCCCGAACATGCCGGAAGAATTCAAGCGCGACGCCTACAATTCTGACATCACCTACGGCACCAACAACGAGTTGGGTTTCGATTACCTGCGCGACAACATGAAGCACGAACGCTCTGCGATGGCGCAGCGGCCGTTCAACTTCGCGATCGTCGACGAGGTGGACTCGATCCTTATCGACGAGGCGCGCACCCCGCTGATCATCTCTGGACCCACCGAAGACAAGTCCGACCTCTACGTCTCGCTCGACCTCGTGGCGCGCGAGATCCCGGTGGAGTGGCTCGACATCGACGAGAAGGTGAAGCGCGTTCAGCTCACCGAGGACGGCCTCGAGGGCGTGGAGCAGCTCCTCCTAGAGAAGGGTCTGCTCGCCACCACCAACCTCTATGATGTCGAGAATACCCAGGTCGTCCACCACCTCGACCAGGCGCTGGTCGCCAACTTCGGTCGTAAGCGCGACATCGACTACATCGTCAAGGACGACAAGATCATCATCATCGACGAGTTCACCGGCCGCATGATGGACGGGCGGCGCTGGTCGAACGGGCTGCATCAGGCGGTCGAGGCCAAGGAAGGGGTGCGGATCGAGCCGGAGAACCAGACGCTCGCCTCGATTACCTTCCAGAACTACTTCCGTATGTATCCCAAGCTTTCCGGCATGACCGGCACCGCGGCCACCGAGGCGGCGGAGTTCTGGGACATCTACAAGGTCGGCGTGGTCGAAATCCCGACCAACGTGCCGGTTGCACGCATCGACAATGACGACGAATTCTACAAGAACACCGCCGACAAGTTCGGCGCCATCGCCAAGGCGATCAAGGAGAAGCAGGAGATTGGCCAGCCGGTGCTCGTCGGCACGGTGTCGATCGAGAAGTCCGAACTGCTCAGCGATTATCTCGACAAGGAAGGCGTGACGCACTCGGTGCTGAACGCCCGTTTCCACGAACAGGAAGCCCGGATCGTGGCACAGGCCGGGCGGCTTGGCACGGTGACAATCGCCACTAACATGGCGGGGCGGGGGACTGACATCCAGCTGGGCGGCAATGTCGAATACCGCTTGCAGGACGAGCTGTCCGAAATGCCCGATGGGCCGGAACGGGACGCCGCGATTGCCCGCATCAAGGCTGAAGTCGCCGCGGAAAAAGATCGCGTGCGGGCGGCAGGCGGCTTGTTCGTGCTCGGCACCGAACGCCACGAATCGCGCCGTATCGACAACCAGCTGCGCGGCCGCTCAGGTCGTCAGGGCGACCCGGGCCTGTCGCGCTTCTATCTGTGCCTTGAGGACGACCTGCTGCGCATCTTCGGTCCCGACACGCTGTTCTCGAAGATGATGAACTCCAACCTTGCCGACGGCGAAGCGATCGGTTCGAAGTGGCTGTCGAAGGCGATCGAGACCGCGCAGAAGAAGGTCGAGGCGCGCAACTACGACATGCGCAAGCAGGTCGTTGAATACGACGACGTGATGAACGATCAGCGCAAGGTGGTCTACGAACAGCGCGCCGAGATCATGGACAGCGAGACGGTCGACGAAGTCGTGGTCGATATGCGGCACGACACGATCAACACGCTTGTCGGCGCCGCCTGCCCTCCGGGATCATACCCCGAGCAGTGGGATATCCCCGCTCTCAAGGCGCGCACCGAAGAGATCTTCGGCTTCGACCCGCCCTTCGATGCATGGCTGTCAGAAGAACAGGTCGAGCCTGAGCTGCTCGAGGAGCGGCTGCGCGAGCTCACCGATACGATGACCGATGAGAAGATCGCCAGCTCAGACCCGGGCATCTGGCGGATCGTCGAGAAGGACGTGCTGCTGCGCCAGCTCGACCATCACTGGAAGGAGCACCTCGCCACGCTCGACGCGCTGCGTCAGGTGATCTGGATGCGCGGCATGGCGCAAAAGCAGCCGATCAACGAGTACAAGCAGGAAGCCTTCGGCCTGTTCGAGTCGATGCTCGACACCCTGCGCGAGGAGGTCACCAAGATTCTATTCCGCGCCGAGCTGCGCATCGAGCCACCGCAGATTGATAGTCTGCCCGAACTGCCCGACTTCCTTACCGGCCATATTGATCCGCTCACCGGGCTCGACGATTCGGCCGACTTTGACGGCTCGGCATCGCGGCCTGAGCTGTTCGGTTCGCTCGCGGGTTCTCCGATGGCCGAAGTCGGTCCTGGCGGGGCTGCGGCGGGCACTGATCCCTTTGCCAACCTCGGGCTGAGCCGCAATGCGGTGTGCCCGTGCGGCAGCGGCCAGAAGTACAAGCATTGCCACGGTGCCCTCAGCCCGCGCGCAATCGCCTGACGGCTTGCGGGAGGGGGCGCTGAGCGATGATGATCGGCGCGGTTCCGGCGCTGCTGGCGCTCGGCTTTCTTGTCACCGCGCTGCTTTATGCCAGTGTCGGTTTCGGGGGCGGGTCGACCTATTCGGCGCTGCTGGCGCTGTCGGGGCTTGATTACCGGCTCCTGCCGCTGATCTCGTTGTCGTGCAACATCATGGTGGTTGCGGGATCAAGCATCCGCTTCGCCCGCGCAGGCATCACCCCGTGGAAAAAGGCGCTGGTGATCGTCGCCCTCGGTGCGCCGGCAAGCTTCCTGGGCGGTCTGACCCCGATCAAGGAGGCGACCTTCCTGACCCTGCTCGGCGGCAGTCTCGTGCTGACTGCTCTCACCATGCTGATCCCGGTGCGCGAGAACGTTGACGGTGCTCCAACGCGGTTCGCGCGGCTTATGCCGCTCGCCGCCGCGCCGCTCGGCTATTTCGCGGGGCTGGTGGGGATCGGCGGGGGGATCTTTCTTGCGCCGTTGCTGCACCTTGTCCGCTGGCACGAGGCGCGCGGGATTGCGGCCACGGCAAGCCTGTTCATCCTCATGAACTCGCTATTCGGGCTTGCCGGGCAGATGCTCAAGAACGGCCCCGGTCTGTTCGGCACCGCGCTCGGCGCGGCGCTGCCTTTGCTGGTGGCCGTGGTGATCGGCGGGCAGATCGGCAGTCTGCTCGCCGCGCGCCTGCTCCCGCCCAAGTGGATCCGCTGGCTGACCGCGCTGCTCGTGCTGGTGGTCGGCGTCAGGTTGCTCGCGGGCGTTTAGCCGCCTTGCTCCGAAGCAGCAGGCCCACGAACAGAGTGGCGATGAACGCTGTTCAGCCCATTGGCAGGTTCAGCAGCAGCAGCGGCGCGCCGGTGAACAGCATCGCGTCATTGCCGCCCGGCACCAGCGTCGCGCCGCTCCCCATCAAGAGCTCGCCGAGCGCCGCCCTCGTCCAGTTGCGCAGGCTCCCGCGCGCGATGCGGAAATCCAGCCGTTTTGGGAAGCACGCGAGAAGTGTCTAGACCGTGTCGATTCTATCCTAGTTTATTAATTTAAGGTGGGGCATATGACAGTCTTGCACCGGACTTAAAACAAGAGGATGGGCTGCATGGAGGACGACGACAAGCGCCGCAAGGGCGATCGAAGAAAAGCGCAGGTTCCCTTTGAGGGTGAGGATCGCAGGCGCGCTGACAGGCGCTCGGGAGGCGACCGCCGTGCGCAGGAGCGCAAGGCGACCGGGCCCGAGGAATAGGCCATGTCCGGAAACGAGGATGGAACCGAGCAGGACAGAAGATCGTCCGTGCAGCGCAGCATCGATCTTGACGTTGAACTGACGGACTCGGCGGGGCTGTCCTATGCGGCCAAGCTGACGGACGTCTCTGAAAAAGGATGCATGATCCGCACCTTGTCCGGGAGCGTTCTCGTGCGTGACCGTCTCCACACCATCAAGATGATCGGTCAAGAAGCGGTCGCTGGCTATGTGATCTGGTCTGCAAACGGCAAAGCCGGCCTGACCTTCAGTTCGCCGTGGGATTCGGCGACTGTGCAGAGCTTGGTGATGAAATCGCTTTATGCACGGATGAGCCGTCATACCGTTCGCAATGCGTCGGCAAACGACAGCCTCCCGTCGCTTCCGCCATTCCCGTTCGATGATTAGGCTGCTCTGCGCGGGCCACTGATCGTCGGCGGATGGCTGCAACCGGTCTTTGTGCCGCGTGGAATCGTGCTAGACCTTTAATTTACCGACACGAATAGGGATGGGCATGCTGAGCACTTGGACCTTGGTGCACGCTGCACTTCTTGCAATTGTGGTCGTACAAGGATCCGCCGCGTTCGCTCAGGAAGCGGGTAATCCTTCGCCATCTCAGGTCGTGCCGATGGGCGTCGCGCCAGTTGACTAGCGCGTATGGACCGGGAAAGTCCTAAATAGTTTCGATCAAGTCTCGCGCAAAGGGCTTTTTGGAACGGTCGGTCTCACTCTAACCGTTACACCCAAGGGCCATGGAGAGAAGTGTGTTGTCACTGCGTCGAGCGGGCCTCGGTAAAGATGGCTAGCCGGTCAAAGCGACCTAGCAGGATGGCCAACGTCTGTTCCTGAATTGTGCGGCCACTGGTGCGAAGTCATGGATTTTGCGGGTGCAGTCCGATGGCAAGTGGCGCGACATTGGCTTGGGGGTTGCCGATGTTGACAGCGCGGGCCGCGATGCGTTCGGGGCTGAGGATGATCGGCTGGGGGAAGCTTCGGTGATGCTCAAGCGCTCGCTTACATTGGCAGAGGCGCGGGAAAAGGTAGCGGCGCTGCGCAAGTTGGCCAAGGTTGGCGCAAATGCGTGGCGGCACGGTGCCCGATCGCAGGAGGCTCAATAGTTGCGTGATCTGATCGGGCAGCTAGGCCAAGACCTCGAAGTTTGACCCGCTGCCTCCCCCATGTTTCCGGTCCGGCAACTATTCGCCAATTTGAGATAAAAGCTGCCGATCGGCTATCGAACCCATTCCGGACATTCCCTGTACGAACCTTGATTGGCGCCTTCTAAGCCGGTTGTTGAATTGCGGGTCCTTGGCGCAGAGGGGCGGAAAGCTGCGGCAAGTCTCCGACGAGGCTGCGCTGTTCGTCGGCTACGATGGCGAGGTGTACCTTACCAAGTTGCAGCCGACCAACCGCCTCGTGGTCACCCAACCAGACGGATCTGTCTGCATCGCGCATCTCGAGTATCTTGCCGTGAGCAGCGATATTCCGCTCATCGGCGCGGTGCCATGCCTATGACCACCCTAAGGGCCATGAAGCACTTAGGACTCTTGGCGGCGGCACTGTCGATGCTCAGCGGCCCGACTGTGACTTAGGCGCGTTCGAGTGAAAGCGTAACCTGCGGGGTAACGGTGACACCGCTTCAATTCGGCGAGTATATACCTAATCTTGGCGCGCCGACGGATTTCACCGCCACCCTGACAGTAACTTGCACTAGTGCTTTGACCGCAGCGCACCCAATATCGGTCATTCGCTAGTTTTTAGCGTTAGCCCAGCAGCCGTCATCCATGAAGATGGCGATCCGTCACGCAAGAACCATCAATGCTCCGAATCAAAACACGATGTGGGGAAGCGTGTGGGGAAAGATTTGCCTGCAATGAACTAAGGCACTGATTGCGTTACAGAACTTAGATGAAAATGGCTCCCCGAGTAGGATTCGAACCTACGGCCAAGTGATTAACAGTCACCTACTCTACCGCTGAGCTATCGGGGAGCAACTCTTCCAAGCGGTCTAAGGAAGAGCGGAAGCGCGCCTATATGGGTGAGGGATTGGGATTGCAAGAGGGATTTGGCGCCCCGTCGCTAGTTCCGCAGGACGGTCGCACAGCGACTGCAAGGCCGACTAGCCGCCCGCAGTCAAAGCGAAGCTGAACCGCCGCAAGGCGGAACACCCGACCTTCCGGCCCGGTGTAGCAAAGCGATAGGCCAGCAAGAGGGTCGTGTGAGCGAGGGAATCGCCAGCCGGATGGCGCGCGCACATCAAGCCGTTACGAACTGCTCCGCCACAATCCGCTCCTCAAGGCTTTGGCCGGGGTCGAATAGCAGGGTGAGGTCGATGTCGCGGGCGATCTCGAGGCGAACCTCGGCGATGTCGCGCAGCTCCTTCTGGTCGGCCACCGCAGCGACCGGGCGCTTCGCAGAATCGAGTACCCTCAGGATGATCGGCATCCGGTCGGGCAAGATCGCCCCGCGCCAGCGCCGCGGCCGGAACGGGCTGATCGGGGTCAGCGCTAGCATCTTGCTGTCGAGCGGCAGGATGGGCCCCTGCGCGGAGAGGTTGTAGGCGGTCGAGCCGGCGGGCGTCGCCACCAGCACCCCGTCGCACACCAGCTCGCGGATTCGCACCCGGTCGCCCACGGTAACCTCGATCTTGGCGGTCTGGCGGGTTTCGCGCAGCAGCGAGAGCTCGTTTATGGCGCATAGCTGATGCGTCTCGCCGTCCTGCGTCACGGCCTCCACCCGCAAGGGAGTAATCGTCCAGTGGCGCGCCTTGTTGACCTTCGCGGAGATTGCAGCGCGCTTGTCGTAACGGTTCATCAGGAAGCCGACCGTGCCGAGGTTCATTCCGTAGGCCGGGATAACCCGGCCGGCATCGAGCATCGCGTGCAAGGTCTGAAGCATGAAGCCGTCGCCGCCGAGCACCACCACTGCGTCGGCCTCTTCGAGCGACACCCAGTCGCCTTGGGCGAGGAGCGCATCGCGGGCTTCCTGCGCGCGCTCGGTGTCCGAGGCGAGCAGCGCCAACCTTTCAAATGTTGCCCCGTTGGTTGCTCGATTGCCCGACATCATTCCCCCTCCCGAGGACCAAAGCGGCGCCACACCGCTTATCCCCGGCGCGTCACTCGGCGCTTGCCCTGATGTGCCAGATTCGGGCGGATTGCAATTGATGCGAGGCAGGTGTGAAATCAACGCGTAAGGAAGCGCGGGGGAAATGGAGTAAAATGGAAAAGGGTCGGACATCAATGCGAGGGCCTGTGCGCGGGCGATTGCCCGGCGTCAGCCCCGACGTGCTGGAGGGCGACCTCCTGCGCGCGCTCGACCGGCGCGAGATCGAGGTGCTGTTCCAGCCGCAGTTCGAATGCCTCACCGGCGCGCTCATCGGGGCCGAGGCGTTGGCTCGCTGGCGTCATCCGACACTGGGCCCCATCGGCGCGCGTGATCTGTTCGCGGTGGCCGAACGGGCGGCGCTGGTCGCTCCGCTGTCGCGTCACGTGGTCGCCCGCGCGCTCGAGGATGCGGCGACTTGGCCCGAGACGCTGACCCTGTCCCTCAACATCACGCCCGAAGAACTCGGCGATCCGCGCTTCGCTGCCGATTTCGCCGCGCTGATCGGCCGCTCGGAGATAGCACCGCAGCGGTTGATGCTGGAGATCACCGAAGACGTTCTGTTGCGCAACCTCCCGCAGGCCGCGAGCGCGCTAAAGGCGCTGCGTGGCCTTGGTTTCCGGACCGCGCTCGACGACTTTGGCGCAGGCTTCTGCAACTTCCGCTACCTCCGCGAGCTGCCGCTCGATGCGCTCAAACTCGATAAGGCAATGGTCGAGGGCGTCCCTGCCGACGCGACAGCGCTCGCGGTGCTGCGCGCCATCGTTGCGCTAGCCAAGGCGCTTGGTCTGGCGGTCTATGCTGAAGGGATCGAGGACGAAATCCAGCGCGCTGCGATCACCGCGGAAGGCTGCGACTACTGGCAAGGTTTCCTGCGCGCCCAGCCCATGCCGAGCGAAAGCGTGCTGGCATTGGCGCGAACAGCGAGGGGGATGGGGCACGGGTAAGGACTGGCGCAGGCCTGAGCCCTTACGCGACCTTCTTCGCTTTTGTCGCCTTCTTCACAATTCCGCTCAGGCCCTTGGTCAGCTGGAACAACCCGTTCAACCGACTCTGCGGATCGCCCCAGGCACGATTGATCACCAGCTTCATGTCGGGGCGCAGCTTGGCCGTTTCCTTGCCGCCTTCGTTAAGCCGCGCGACATAGGCGATAAGGCCGCCCGGATCGGTGAAGTCGTCATTGTGGAAGCCTACCAGCGTGCCGCGCGCGCCGACGTCGATCTTGGCGATGTTGGCCAGAATCGCCTGATGCTTGATCTCGATAAGACGCACGAGGTTTTTGGTCGGCTGCGGCAGATCGCCGAAGCGGTCGATCATCTCGGCGGCGAGGCTCTCGATCTCGTTCTGCCCTTCGGCTTGGTTGAGGCGGCGGTAGAGCGCCATGCGCACTGCGAGGTCCGGGACATATTCCTCGGGGATCATGATCGGCGCATCGACGGTGATCTGCGGGGTCAGCTTGTCGCGCGGCCGCTCGAGGCCCATTTCGCCCGCCTTGGCGGCCAGGATCGCCTCCTCGAGCATCGCCTGATAGAGCTCGAAACCGACCTCGCGGATGTGGCCCGACTGCTGGTCGCCCAGCAGATTGCCCGCGCCGCGAATATCGAGATCGTGGCTGGCGAGCTGGAAGCCGGCGCCCAGTGTGTCGAGATCGCCGAGCACCTTCAGGCGCTTCTGCGCGATCTCCGACAGTGCCACGCCCGCCTGGTGGGTGAGGTAGGCATAGGCGCGCAGCTTGGCCCGCCCCACGCGCCCGCGCAGCTGGTATAGCTGGGCAAGGCCGAAGCGGTCGGCACGGTGGATGATGATCGTGTTGGCGCTCGGAATGTCGAGCCCGCTTTCGACGATGGTGGTCGAAAGCAGCACGTCATACTTGCGGTCGTAGAAGGCGCCCATGCGCTCCTCGACCTCGCTTGGGCTCATCTGGCCGTGGGCGGAAACCGCCTTGATCTCGGGCGCGTTCTCGCGCAGCCACTCCTCGACATCAGCCATGTCGGAGATGCGCGGGACGACGATGAAGCTCTGTCCGCCGCGGTGATGCTCACGCAGCAAGGCCTCGCGCATCACCATGTCGTCCCACTCCATCACGTAGGTGCGCACCGCAAGGCGGTCGACCGGCGGGGTCTGGATAGTGGAGAGCTCGCGCAGGCCCGACATCGCCATCTGCAGCGTACGCGGGATCGGCGTGGCGGTAAGGGTGAGGACGTGAACGTCGGCGCGCAGCTGCTTCAACTTCTCCTTGTGGGTGACGCCGAAGCGCTGTTCTTCATCCACGATCACCAGGCCGAGGTTCTTGAACTTGGTCGACTTGGAAAGAATCGCATGCGTGCCCACGACAAGGTCGATATGGCCGGTTTCCAGCCCCTCGCGGGTTTCGGCGGCTTCCTTTGATGTGACCAGCCGCGACAGGCGGCCGACATGCAGGGGGAAGCCCGCAAAGCGCTCGGCGAAGTTCATGTAGTGCTGGCGGGCAAGCAGCGTGGTGGGTGCAACGATAGCGACCTGCTGGCCGTTCATCGCGGCGACGAAGGCTGCGCGCAGGGCTACCTCGGTTTTGCCGAAGCCGACATCGCCGCACACGAGGCGATCCATCGGACGCCCGCTGTCGAGGTCGCCGAGCACATCGGCGATGGCGCGTTCCTGATCTTCGGTTTCCGACCAAGGGAAGCGGTCTGTGAACTGGCCGAGGGTTGCAGGATCGGCGGGGAGGGCGGGTGCCTGCCGCAGCGCCCGTGCGGCGGCGACCTGCATCAGCTCGCCGGCAATCGCGGTGATGCGCTCCTTGAGCTTGGCACGGCGGCGCTGCCATGCCTCGCCGCCGAGCCTGTCGAGCGCGACGGCCTGTTCGGACGAGCCGTAACGGGTGAGGACGTCGATGTTCTCGACCGGTATGAACAGCTTGTCTCCGCCCGCATATTCGAGCGCGACGCAATCGTGCCGGCTCTGACCCACCGGTATGGGCTCAAGCCCGAGATACCTGCCGATCCCGTGCTCGATATGAACGACCAGATCGCCTTGGCTCAGGGCCTGAAGTTCGGCAAGGAAGGCGTCGGAATCCTTGCGCTTCTTCTTGCGCCGCACCAGCCGGTCGCCAAGCACATCGGCCTCGGTGACGAGTTCGAGGGTGTCGCTAGCAAACCCAGTCTCGAGCGGGAGCACCGCGACTGCGACCTTGTTCTTGGCGGCGAGACCGAGCGCCTCCTGCCAGGTGTTGGCCAGCGCAGTCTTGGCGCCCGCTTCGTCGAGGATCGCCGCGATGCGCCGCGCGCTGCCGATCGAATAGGCGGCGACGAGCGCCTTGCGTCCCGACTTGGCGACTGCCTTGAAATGCGCAGCGGCTGCCTCGTAGACGTTCTCCCCGCGCCCGCGCTCGGGCGAGAAGTCGCGTGCCGAGCGGAAGCCAAAATCAAGCACCTGCGCGTTCTGGTCCGACACGAAGCCGGTGGCGCGGTGGACGGGCTGGGCGGCGAGAGCGGTGTCAAATTCGGTGCGTGAGAGGTAGAGCGCGTCGGGCTTCAGCGGCCGGTAGCTGCCCTTCTTTTCGCTCGCGATGCGACCGCGCTGTTCGTGATAGTCGGCGATATCGGTGAGCCGCTCCTCGGCCGCCCCGAGCGCGCCTTGGTCGATCACCACCACGTCCTGACTGTCGAGGTGATCGAACACCGTCACCAGCGTGCTTTCGAACAGCGGCAGCCAGTGCTCCATGCCCGCCAGCCGCCGCCCGTCGCTCACCGCCTCGTAAAGTGGGTCTTGCGTCGCGTTGGCGCCGAACAGCTCGCGGTAGCGCGAACGGAAGCGCTTGATACTCTCCTCGTCGAGCAGCGCTTCGGAGGCGGGGAGGAGCAGGTGGCTGTCAATCCGCTCGACGGTAAGCTGTGTGGCGGGATCAAAGAGGCGCAGGCTCTCCAGTTCGTCGCCAAAGAAGTCGAGCCGCAGCCCGCTATCGAGCGAGGAGGGGAAGATGTCCACGATCGAGCCGCGCACCGCGAACTCGCCGTGGTCGATCACTGTGTCGGTGCGGCTATAGCCCTGCCGGGTGAGCAGCGCGGCAAGGCTTCCGTGCCCGATCTGCACGCCCACCTTGAACTCGCGCACGGACTCGCGGACGCGGAACGGGGTGAGCACACGCTGGAGCACGGCATTGATGGTGGTCACCAGCAATTGTTGCGCTGTTCCGGGCTGCTGAAGCCGGTGGAGCGCGGCAAGCCGCTCGGCGCTAATAGACAGCGCCGGACTTGCACGATCGTAGGGCAGGCAGTCCCACGCGGGGAAAGTGATCACCTCGATCTCGGGCGCAAAGAAGCGCGCGGCTTCGGCGGCGGCGCGCATCGCGGCATCGTCGGGCGCAATGTACACCGCCCGGCGTTTTGCGGCGCGCGCGAGATCGGACAACACCAGCGGCAGGCTCCCGCGCGGCAGCGAGGCGAGGGTCAGCTGGTCGCGGGCCGCGAGGATGCGGTTGAGGTCGGGCATTGTGTTCGTTCGCCAAGCAAAAGTGCCCCCTGCTCGTCCGAGAAGGGGGTTGGAGGTTGTGGCCCGCTTTTCACGCGCTTCTGCCCAAGCGCAGGGGCGGGCAATTTGTTCCGGGCCTTAGTCGTCCAAAGCCCTCTTGTCGAACAGCCGGAAAGTCAGCGCGGAATGTCGACGTAATCGAGCTTCTGCATGGCGGCCAGAAGTTCGCCTGCGAGATGTTCTGGCGGCGGCTGCGAGCCCAGAGCCCAGGCCATCACGTCGACATCATCCTCGTCGAGCAACGCCTCGAACCACGCCAACTCCGTCTCGCCCCAGCTTGCGTGGTAGCGATCAAAGTAGCCGCCCATCATGTAATCGGCCTCGCGCGTGCCGCGGTGCCAGCTGCGGAATTTCGCGCGGGCAAGACGTTGTTGGAAAGAGGGCGTGTCGGTCATGGCGCACATCTAGCCACAGGTCTGCGCAGGCACAACTCGCAAAGTCGCAGGCGCGGTGTTAGCGAAGCTATCCATGCGCCCTGAGGCCCTCAATCCGCTCTTCGCCGAAGTCGCGACCCTCGATGGTGTCGGGCCCAAGCTGATGAAGCCGCTCGAGAAGCTCGGCCTCAGCCGCGTCAAGGATGTCGCCTACCACCTGCCCGAACGCTTCGTCAGCCGCTGCGCTGTCGCCGATCTCGACCAAGCGAGTGAGGGCGAGCAGGTGATCATTGCGCTCACCCCGGTTGAGCACCGTGCCCCGCGTCCCGGAAGCCGCGGGCCCTATCGCGTGCTGGCGCAGGATGCGGCGGGCAACATCTGTTCGCTCAACTGGTTCGGCAAGGCGGCCTTTGGGGCCAAGAAGCTCCTGCCGGTCGGCGAGAAGCGCTGGATCGCCGGGCGGCTCGACCGCTACGGCGACATGCTCCAGATCGTCCATCCCGACCACATCGAGGTCGAGAGCGCGGCGCATATGGGGCGCCTCTCCGAACCGGTCTATCGCCTCTCTGAAGGCCTGACGCAGCCACGCATCTCCGACTTCGTGGAGCAAGCGCTCGCCCGGCTGCCTGAGCTTCCCGAATGGATCGAGCCGAGCCAGTTCGAGCGCGCCGGATGGCCCGCTTGGGCCGCGGCGCTCAAGCTCGCGCACGAAGGCACCGATGCCAAAGCGCGCGACCGGATCGCTTATGATGAGTTGCTCGCGAACAGCCTCGCGCTGCTGTTGGTCAAGGCTGACGGGCGGCGGCGCAAGGGTCAGGCACTGGCGGGTGACGGAGCCTTGCGGGCGAGGCTGCAACTCCCCTTCGGCCTGACCGGCGCGCAGACCCGTTCGATCGCCGAGATCGAGGGCGACATGGCCCAGGAAGCGCCGATGTTGCGGCTGCTGCAAGGCGATGTCGGCGCGGGCAAGACGGTGGTGGCGCTCAACGCCATGCTGATCGCGGTCGAGGCGGGCAAGCAGGCCGCGCTCCTCGCCCCGACCGAGATCCTCGCGCGGCAGCACTTCGAGACGCTGCGCAAGATGCTCGGCCCGACGGGGGTGGAGGTCGCCCTGCTGACGGGGCGCGCCAAGGGGCGGGAGCGCGAGAGCATCCTGATGGGGTTGCTGGACGGCTCGATCCAGCTTCTCGTCGGCACCCATGCGATCTTCCAGGACACGGTGAATTACCGCGACCTCGGCCTCGTCGTGATCGACGAGCAGCACCGCTTCGGGGTGGCGCAGCGCCTTGCCTTGGCAGCGAAAGGCCGCCGCGCTCCGCATGCCCTCGCGATGACCGCGACCCCGATCCCGCGATCGCTGACACTGGCGCAATATGGCGAGATGGACGTCAGCCGCCTCGACGAGCTGCCGCCCGGACGTCAGGCGATCGATACCCGGGTCGTGCCGATTGAGCGGATCGAGGAGGTGGTTGCAAGTGTCGAACGCCATCTTGCCGGGGGGCAGCAGGCCTATTGGGTGTGCCCAATGGTGCGCGAGATCGACGGCGCGCCCGATCTTGCTGACATCGCCGCTGCCGAAGCGCGATTTGCCGCGCTGAAGGAGCGGTTCGGCGAGGTGGTGGTGCTGGTCCACGGCCAGCTCCGCCCCGAAATCAAGGATGCCGCGATGGAGCGGTTCGCCAGCGGACAGGCGCGGCTGCTGGTGGCCACCACGGTGATCGAGGTTGGCGTCGATGTGCCCTCGGCCACCCTCATGGTGATCGAGCAGGCCGAACGCTTTGGCCTTGCCCAGCTTCACCAGCTGCGCGGCAGGGTGGGGCGGGGGGCGGAGAAATCGACCTGCCTGCTGCTGCGCTCGGCCCAGCTGTCGGAAACGGGCCGCGCGCGGCTCGCCCTGATGCGCGAGACGCAGGATGGGTTCCGGATCGCCGAGGAAGATCTGGCCCTCAGAGGCGGCGGCGAACTGCTCGGCACGCGTCAATCGGGTGAGGGGGGGTTTCGGATCGCCGACCTCGAGCAGGTCCAGCGCCTGCTCCCCGCCGCCCATGCCGATGCGCGGCTGCTGATGGAGCGCGACGGCGGCCTTACCAATGCGCGCGGCGAGGCGGCGCGGCTGCTGCTGTACCTGTTTGAACGCGACTGGGGCGTGCAGCTCTTGCGGGGCGGCTAGGCGCCCCCAAACCCTCAGGCCTTAAGCCGTTCGGTCTCGCGCATGAGGCGTTGGAGCCAGGCCTCGGCGCCTTGATGGATTTCGCCCCACGCCGCTTCGAAGGCGGCTTCGTCGCCGTAATAGGGGTCGGCCACTGGCTCGCCCTTGCGGCCATCGACCGCGTCCATCAGCATCGATAGCTGCGCGGTCCCGTCGCGCGGAGCGCGGGAGCGGACGCCTTCGAGATTGGCGCGGTCAAGCGCGACGATGTGGGTGAAGCGATAGAAATCATCGCGCTCGATCTGGCGGGCGGCCTGTCCGGCGATGTCGACGCCGCGGCGCGCGGCGGTCGCAATTGCGCGCGGATCGGGCGGGCTGCCGAGGTGGAAGGAGGCGGTTCCAGCGGAATCGACGAGGCACGCAAAATCTTCACGCTGCGCCAGTTCGCGGAACGCGCCTTCGGCCATCGGTGACCGGCAGATATTGCCGAGACACACGAACAATACTCCAATGCTCTGCTCAATCCCCGCGTGCATCACAGCGCACTATTACAAATGATAAAACGTGTCTAGAGACTATCCTGTTGGTTTCACGTGGAACATCAGGCTGTGCGTGCTGAGGCACGGCAAGACGTGGCTAATCGTGGTCTAACTGCGGTCTGCAAGCAGTCAAAGCGGGTCTAGAGAGGGTCTAGACGGGGTCAGGCCGCAGCCGGGGGATTCGGCGCGGTGTTTGCCAACACCTCCTCGGTGATCCGCCGGATGTTGACCTTCGCCTTCAGCCGCGCGCCGAGCAGCGCCGTCCCCGAGACTTTCCTTTGCACAAACAGCGTCTCGATCGGCGGGAAGGTCCAGGTGTCTTTATCTTGCGCGATCGCATAGCCCTCGTCGCGCAGCAGTGGGATGAAGGCGCGATCCCCGAAGTCGAACGGCGCATCCGCGCGCATCTCGCCCACGACGATTTCGATCATCCGGTTGACCCGCTCGGGGTGCTTTTCCGCCACGATCGGCATCATGAAGCCGGACTCGATGGTCGCCTGGAGCACCTCTGCGGCATTACCCCTGAGCCCCGCCTCGAGCATCCGGCGATAGCCATTCGCCACCAGCGGATCGACCGGGCGGCAGGCGCCGAAATCGAGCAGGATGATCTCGCCCGTCTCGCGGCGGTAGCGGAAATTGGCGAAGTTGGGATCGGTCTGCATCACGCCGAATTCGAACAGCTCGCGCGTCACCAGCCGGATTAGCCGGGCATAGAGCTCGTCGCGGCGCTCGGGGCTTTCGTTGCCCAGCTCCTCGATCGAGACGCCTTCCTCGAAGCTCATCGCGAGGATCGACCCGCGTGTCAGACCCTTGTGAAGCTTGGGGACGATAAAGCCGGGGGTGCCTGCCAATTGCTCGCGATACAGCGCCATCTGCGCGCCTTCGCGCTGGTAATCGGCCTCCTCGTGGAGCTGCTGCTTGGCCGCGCCCATCAGCTTGTCCATCTCCAGCTCGGGCGGGGCGAAGCCGGCGACCCTGAGCAGCGTCATCACATTGTCGACATCGCTGTCGATGCTTTTGGCGACGCCGGGGTACTGGACCTTGATCGCCAGCTCCTCGCCGTCGCGGGTGAGCGCCCTGTGGACCTGACCGATGCTCGCAGCGGCGATCGGGCGGGGGTTGAACCAGCGGAACTGTTTGCGCCAGTCTGCGCCCCATTCGCTCTTGAGCACCTGGTCGAGCTGCTTGGTCGGCATGAAATTGGCCTGGTCGCGCAAGGTGGCGAGGATTTTCGATAGCTCGTCAGGCAGGAAATCGCCCGCGTCCAGGCTGATCATCTGTCCCATCTTCATCGCCGCGCCGCGCAGGTGCGCAAGGCGGTCGGTGAGGCGCTGGACATTACCGGGGGTGAGGATCAGGTCGCGCGCGGTGATGCCTTCGCCGCTCACGAGCCGCCGCGCACCTTCGGCCACCATGCCGCCCGCAACGCCCCCTACCAGCCGCCCAAACGTGCCGATCCGCGCCACGCGGCCCGCCGGCACGGCACGCTGCCGGGAGCGGTCTTCGGGGATCTTGTCGAAGTCGGGGCCAAAGGAATCAGAGTTGTGGTTGTCGTCGTCGGACACGGGGAGGGGGCTTCCGCTTGTGAGAGGCTTTGAGCGCAAACGGCCAGAGTTGCCGCCTGTTCCTCGCTCTAGATGGCGCGCCTCGGCCGATGCACAACTAGGAGATGCACAGGCCCCCATCGACCGGCAGGCATTGCCCGGTGATGTAATCGGAGTGGGGCGAGGCGAAGAACACCGCCAGCCCCTCGAGCCCCGCGTGGTCGCCCGGACGGCGCAGCGGGATACGGCGGTTCATCCATTCGGCAAACTTCGGGTCGGCCTTGGCGGTAATGTCGGTCTCGTAATAGCCGAACAGCACCGCGTTGGCGGTGATCTGGTAACGCGCCAGCTCGAAGGCGGCCGCGCGGGTGAGGCCATTCAAGGCGGCCTTGGAGGCGGCATAGTCGGACGAGCGGTTCACGCCCATGATCGACTGGCCCGACGAGGTCGCGACAAGCTTGCCGCCCGCATCGCCTGCCTTGGCGCGGTCGATCATGTGGCGGGTGACATGCTTGTAGACCAGCGCTGTGCCGCGGGTGTTGATCGCCATCGTGCGGTCCCAGCTTTCGGCGGTGATATCGGGGATGGCTGACCCCGCGCCCGAGATTCCGGCATTGGCGAAGCACACGTCGGCGCGCCCGAAGGCGGCGAGGGTCTGGGCCATCGCGCGCTCGATCTGCGCTTCATCGGCGACGTCGCAGGTCAGCGCCAATACGTCGCCAGCGCCAAGGCCCCGCAGTTCCTCCACGGCGGCGGCGTTCTTGCCCTCGCTGCGCGCCCAGATTGCGACATTCGCGCCCGCCTTGGCGAGCCCGCGTCCCATCGCAAGGCCGAGGCCGCCATTGCCGCCGGTGATGATGGCCGCGGTGCCAGTGAGATCGAACAGGTCCATGACCGCCCAACTGGCGCAAACCCGTTGCCGAGGCAACACGGGCGGGAACCGGGCGGCCTCCGCGCGACTTGTGGCGCCATGGACGAACACATCCCGGCTTCCACCATCTCCCTCTCGAAGACCGCCCGCGCGCTCGGCTATGCCGGGCTTCTGCCGCAGCTCCTGTGCGTCGGTCTGCTCGCGACCGGCCACGAGTGGCGCTACGCCGCGCTTGCCGGGGGCTATGCCTATGCCGCTGCGATCTTCAGCTTTCTCGGCGGTGTGTGGTGGGGGCAGGCGGTTGCGAGCACCCGGGCGAGTGAGCCTGCGACGGCCGGCGCCTATGCGCTGGCGGTGATGCCCAGCCTCATCGCCGTGGCGCTGTTCATGCCGTGGTCCTTCGGGTGGGAGTGGCCCGGTCCAGCGCTGCTCTATCTTGGCGCGCTGATCCTCGGATCGCCGCTCATCGACCGCGCGCTGGGCTTTGCGCGGGCCGATTTCCTGCGGCTGCGCTGGCATCTTTCGATCGGCCTTGGCGTGCTGACGATCGTGCTCGGTTTGCTCGCCGACCGGGTGATGTGAGCGGGCGATCGGGCCGTCACACGAAATCTTTGCGATGAATTAACCACTGCAACCTAGGAACAAGGCGGGTCTCCCAGCGGGATTTTCGCACCTGATGATTGCTTGGTTTACTTCTCTTGCCGACAGGATGCGGCATGCGTTCGGAGTTTCCGGCGGAGTTTCCGGCGGAGTTTCCGGCGGAGTTTCCGGCCAGGTAGTAGCTGAACTTCAGGCAGAAAACACCCGCAGCTCGGGCGAGGGCCTGCTCCGCCGCAAACGCATCAAGGTTGCACTGGCCGCGATCTTGATCGGATTGACTTCGGCTGCGATCGATTTGCCGCTGCCGGCAGAGGACTTCTACCGCGCCATGCGGTCCGAGGTCCGCTCGCGCCCCGCGCCGCAGGACATCGCGATGATCGCGGTCGACGACAAGACATTGAACGCGTTTAATGGCGAGATGCCCACGCGCGTGCAGGAAGCCCGCATTATCGACCAGCTGGCAAACTTCGGCGTAAAGCGCATCACCTTTGACCGCGCCCACGCTTCGGCCGAGAGCCCTGCGGCGAACAAGGCTTTCGCCGAGGCGCTCAAACGGCATCCTGGCCAGGTGTGGCTCGGCGTTGTACCGCAATTCGAGTTCGGCTTCCAAGTGGTCGACGAGGTGGTCCCACTGCCTGAGTTCGAACGCAATGCCAAAATGGCAGCGATGAACGGCAGGGGAACTCCTTTTGGCCTGTCGGTAGCGTTCCCTACGAGCGTCAATCTCCGAGGCGGCAAGCACGCCTCTTTGTCGGCCGCGCTCGCCGAATATACCGGGCCTGACCGCATTTACCGACCCGATTATGCTTTCGACCCGCGCACTATCCCGACTTTCAGCTACATTGACGTGTTAGAGGGCCGGGTCGCCAAGCGCGATCTTGACGGCAAGAACGCGATCATCGGCGAGGCCTTTTTCAACTCTGCGGATGTCTATGTCATGCCGCTGCGTAATGGTCGCATCCCCGGCGCCTATTTCCACATCATGGGAGCGCACACTCTCAAGCGCGGGGTGCCGATCGACCTGATGTGGTTCCCCGCGATGGCAATCGCTGCCTTAGCGATCGCATGGCTGGTGCAGAGCCGCACCAAATCCAACGCAATGCTGATCGTGTTGGCAGCAGGAATGCTCATCGTGCCTT